>WVXK01000057.1:3476-15546 GCA_011773515.1 Deltaproteobacteria bacterium | reverse complement strand
CACACTGTCAACCCTTCAAGCTAGGACAGAGAATTCCTTTCAGTTCGACGGCCTGACCTGTCTTTTTAACCTATCACCTGGAACGTCGCCTGATGAAAAGCATTCCATAGCCAAAATGCTTTAAAAATGGAAGTTGATAAGGAAGGAGACACTCATTTCCTTTTTAGCTGTTTTCAGGGGTCAGTTCCCATTTTCTCAAATTTTTCCGTCCACTCCAGCAAGAAATATGAGGATATGGGAACTGACCCCGTGGAACCAGCGACAACTTGTGGCTGTAAGCTCCTAAAAGGCAAAGAGGAGGGTAAGATATGTCAGGCTTAAAAGTTACCCGGTTAACGGGAGAAGAAACTGTCCTCGAAGAAAGAGCGGTGGAAGAATTCAAATCACGTTTACGCGGCAAATTGCTCTGCCCGGGAGACGACGGTTACGATGAGGCCCGCAAAATATGGAACGCCATGATCGATCGCCGGCCTTCACTCATCGTCCGCTGTGCCGGCACTGCCGATGTGATCGCTTCTGTCAACTTCGCCAGAGAGAACAGTATTCTCACCGCCGTGCGGGGAGGGGGGCACAACGTATCGGGCAATGCGATATGCGACGGCGGACTGGTCATCGACCTCTCCGGGATGAAGTCGGTCCGGGTTGACCCACAGACATTTACCGCCCGGGTTGAACCAGGCGTCAGGCTCGGGGAGCTCGACCACGAGGCTCAAACCTTCGGACTCGTCGTTCCGGCAGGAATCGTCACCGACACGGGAGTTGCGGGTCTCACCCTCGGCGGCGGTCTCGGCTGGCTTCATCGAGCCTGGGGGCTTACCATCGATAACCTTATCTCGGCCGATATCGTAACTGCCAGCGGGAAGCTCCTGAAGGCCAGCAAGGAGGAGAACGACGATCTGTTCTGGGCGATCCGCGGGGGAGGCGGGAACTTCGGCGTCGTCACTTCATTCGAGTTCCGATGCCGGCAGTTCGGTCCCACGGCACTGGCGGGAATCGTCATGCACCCCATAGACCGTGCCAGGGAGCTGCTTGCTTTTTACCGCGAGTTCACGGCGTCGGCACCGGACGAGGTCACCGCCTTTGCCCTGGTGCGGATTGCCCCGCCTGCGCCATTTGTCCCCAAAGAGTTCCACGGTACCCCCATTGCAGCGATGATTGCCTGCTACGCGGGCCCTCCCGATGAGGGCACGGAAGTCCTCCGCCCGATCAAGGAGTGGGGTGAGCCGATTGCCGATGTGTTAATTCCAAAGCCGTTCGTTGTTCACCAGGCGATGTTTGACGCAGGCCAGCCTCCGGGTGGCTATTACTACTGGAAGTCCCACTACTTCAACGAACTGTCGGATGAAGCACTCGATACCATTGTGAAACGGGGCGCCGCAATCACATCGCCCATGTCGATCCTGGCAACCGTGCATCTTGGCGGAGCCGTTTCCCGGGTCGGGGAGAACAGCACAGCATATCCAAACCGGCAGGCTCCGTATGTGATGAATGTGAACGGTTCGTGGGCGGACCCGTCCACCACAGAAACAAACATCGCATGGGTGAGGGGGACCTGGGACGCACTGGCTCCGTACGCGACGGGAGCACGATTTGCCAACTTTGAGGCGGAGGATCAGGCCATGGCTATCTACGGTGAAGAGAAATATAAACGACTGGTCGAGATCAAGAACAAGTACGACCCGCAGAACCTCTTCCGCCTGAACCAGAATATCAAGCCGACGGTATAACGGCATCGAAAAGACAGGTTTACAGCGGGGTCAGTTCCCATTTTCTCAGGTTTTTGCGCCTCCCACGAATAAAATATGAGGATATGGGAACTGACCCCGTGGAATTGTGGTTTTTCTGTTATTTATAATGATTTTCAATTAGTGAACAGTCTTCATTTTCCGACGAATCCTTCCGATAAGTACCGTTGATCGAGAAGTATGACTATGAGAGGTGAGGTCATACGACTATGCTAGCTGATATTGACCAGAAAGGAAGGATACTCGTCGTTGACGACGAACCGGATGTGCTCGAGTCATTATCATCCATTCTCACCATACATGGTTTTTCCGTTGAGGCAAGTTTGGATGGATATGATGCGATGGAAAAACTGACAATGAACAACATCGAGGCAGTGATCACCGATATAAACATGCCCGGTATTTCGGGATTGGATCTTTTAGATATGATCCATGAATACAATCCCGAGCTTCCCGTGCTGCTCATCACGGGTTATGCCGACCTGGATAACGCAATCACCGCAATCAAAAGAAAAGCATTCGATTTTATCCAGAAACCCTACAAACCGGAAGACCTCATCGATGCTCTGGAAAAAGCCCTTAAATATCACCGCAATGTCGAATCAGAGAAGCGCTATCGGGGCGAACTCGAGGAGACAGTCCGGGAAAGAACCCGCAGACTGACAGAGGTATTAACGACCCTTAAAAATGCCAGTCGAGAGATGGTTCAGACACTTGCCTCGATTGCCGAATACCGGGATACCTATACGGGAGACCATATCCGGAGAATTGGCCTTTATTCCAGGAGAATTGCGGAAGCTTTGGGGATGCCTGAGGAATTTGTTGAAACTATCACCTTCGCAAGTACTCTACACGACATCGGAAAGGTGGGAATTCCGGATGATATACTCCTTAAGCCGGGCCCCCTGACTCCGGGAGAATTTGGCATAATCCAATCGCATACAACGATAGGCGCAAAGATGCTGTCGCAGGCGACATACCCTGGTATAGACCTGGCGGCTTCGATTGCATTAAACCATCACGAGAGATGGGACGGCTCCGGGTATCCTAGGAAGTTGAAAGGTGAAAAGATCCCCTCCGGGAGTAGGATCGTTATGCTTGCCGATCAATACGATGCACTGAGAAGCAGGCGACCTTATAAAGAACCCTTTGATCATGATACAGCGTTTAAAATGATAGTGGAAGGTAACAGTAGAAGTATCCCTGAGCATTTCGATCCGGATGTTCTTACCGCTTTTGAAAAGGTTTCCCGGGATTTTGAGATAATTTTTGAGACCCACCAATCAAGCATTGTGCAATAGTTCTTGACCCGTTCCAGAAAATGATCCGGCTGCGATTGTTTTTCCGGGCGTTCTACGGGGTCAGTTCCCATTTTCTCAGGTTTTTCCNNATGGGAACTGACCCCGTTAAATTCCTAATTAGCTGGATTCCTCGGTTGGCTCTTTTCGATCACAGACCAGTACGTCCTTTTCATCACGGTCAAAGCTGCACCCGGACTCGAGCTCTTCCTTCAGCTTCGACCTGCCGCGGTGCAGCCTGATCTTCACGGTATCGAGACTGATTCCCAGCACCTCGGCTATCTCCCGGTTTTTCAAACCTTCCACCTCACTCAATAAGACCACGGCACGATAGCTCTCCGGAAGCCTGTCTATGAATTCGTGCACACACTCGCTCATCTCCTCACGAATCATCTGGCGATCCATGGATGGTTTCTTCTCCCCCGTCCACAGATCCCTGTCTTCGAAGGCCTTCCCCTCCTCTGAAACTGACGTCTTCGATATCGCCGGTCCGGCAGACATACTCCGCAGCCGGTCCATAGCGACGTTCGTCGCGATGCGGTAGACCCACGTGGAGAGCTTGGCGTCTCCCCGAAAATCCGAAAGACCTCTGCTCACCTTCACGAACACTTCCTGGGTTAAATCGTCGGCCTCACTCTGGCCAACCAACCGCGTAAGGTATCGATTAATCCTGGGATGGAAGGAATCGTAGACGGACTGGAAATCCAATTCTCTGTCGGCCATCCCCTTACCTTCCTGTTAAATATTGGCCACTTTCCACTACATACCGTCTCAAAATAACGTTAAAGGATTTTTGGGATGATTAACTGTTTTTCATTCCGCAATCCGCAATCCGCATTACAAACAAGCGAGTACGCAGTTCATAGCTAGAAACTTCGGCATTCCATCTCGATGAAAATTTCTCCGTCTTTTTTCAACGAGCGAGCAACAGACGGAAGATACTATCCCCCCTTTCCACATTCAGGACCTCGTATCCTTCCGTCTTTACAGATTCCATCACGTTTTTTATCTCATCTTCTTTCAAAACAACCTCAAGCACCTCTCCCTCTTTGACGTTCTCCATTTCCATTTTTACACGCACAAAGGTCATGGGGCACACGTCACCTGTGATGTCGAGCAGCTTTTTCACCCATCTCCTCCTTTAGAGCATCGAGCACATATTTTTCATATTCCTTGAATCCAACCCTTTGAATGGTAGTTCCGAACCTATCCTTTGGTTTCCCGAAGCTTTTAAAGAATTCTATCGATTCGCGAACGATGCTGATGACCGCGGAATCACCGGTAAAGAATCCCCCCATCTTTTTCCCTAAAGACGGGAACCTGCCGAACTTTCCTCCTGCAAACACGAAAAATCCCCTGCGCGACTCCTGCATCGCACGAAAAGGGCACGCTTTGATACAATCGCCGCAGTAAATGCACTTTCCCAGATCGATATGAACCCTGCCTTCTTCCTCTCTGACTCTTATCGCATCGGCGGGACACACAGCCTCACAGACCCCGCAGTACGTGCAGAGGTCCCTGTTCCAGCATGGCTCGATACCGCCCTTTATACCAATGTCATTCTCCTCAGCCTTCAGGCAGTTGTTCACGCATCCGGAGATTCCGACCTTAAACTTGGTGGGTACAGGCTTCCCGTAAAAGAGCCTGTCGACTTCGCTGGCAAGTCCGGAGGCATCGAGCACACCGAGGGGACAGACTTTGCTTCCCTGGCAGGCGGTAACCGTCCTCACCGTGGGGCCGCACACACCGACTTCTACGCCCCCGGCAGCGAGTTCGCTCTTCACCTTGAAGAGGTCATCCTGAGAAATGAAGGGAATCTCGATCCCCTGCCTCGCGGTCAGGTGAATCTCTCCTCTCCCGTACCTGTCCGCCACATCCTTCACAACACCCATCGCCTCAGCGGTGAGCCTTCCACCTGCCAAACGCAGTCTTACCGAGAACTTTCCCTTCTCGGCCTGTCTCATCATGCCGCCTTTTTTCAGCTCTTTGTAATCCGCTTCTTTCATATATCTTCCTCTCAATGCCAGTTGCTTGCTCCCTCAAAGGCTGACCGCCGCCTCCTCCTTTACCACCTCAGCAAAGTAGGAGCCGTATTTGAAGATGTTATCCGGTGACACCGCGACGGCTACGGCTCCCTCATCGAGCCCGAAATCGATCGCGGCCCTGATGATGGCTCCCGTAGAAGGTCCAACAAGGAGGCTCTCCTTTCGGATGAGGTCCATCGTCGTTTCGTATGCCGGGCCATCTTCTACTACAAGGGAATCGTCGATCAGGGATTCGTCCAGGATCCCCGGTTTTTTCGATTCTTCGAAACTCTTGAGTCCCGGTAGTTTGTGCCCCTTCTGGGGTTCGATGGCGATCACTTTCACCGCAGGGTTCTTCTCCTTCAGGTACTTGGCTACCCCCGTGATCGTCCCGCAGGTCCCGTATCCGGCGAAGAAGTGGGTCACCCTCCCTTCCGTCTGCTTCCAAATCTCGGGGCCGGTGGTCTCGTAATGGGCTTTCACATTATCGGGGTTTTCATACTGGTTTGGCATGATGAACGCATCTTTCGTCCTCGGGCTCTCTACGAACGATTTCGCCAGTGCGATGGCGCCGTCTTTTGGATGATCTACTGGACACAGGTCATCCGGTGTGGGTAGTACATTTGCACCCAGCACCCTCAGTATAGTAATCTTCTCCTCGGGAACCCCGGAAGGAATGGTAATGGTGCATGGTATGCCCAGGAGGTTGGCCATTGCAACGAGGGCTATTCCCGTGTTCCCCGATGTGGGTTCCACGATCTCCTTTCCCGCAAGAAGGCCCCTGTCTTTCAGACCCTGGAGGAGGTACTTCGCCGTCCTGTCCTTGATCGATCCGAAAGGGTTCAGCCATTCGAGCTTCAGAAATATCTGACCCCTGCTCCCCCTTACCCGGTTCAGCCGCACCAATGGCGTGGGTTCTTCGGGGGAACCCACGAGGTCCTGTATGCTTTCGTATACCCTCAATGTATTTTTCATATGCTCTTCTCCTTATCCGGTATCCTGGCCGAATACGGGAGTGACCGTCTCCCCTTTCCTGTTCATTATCCTGGAGGAAACGGCGACTGCATTCCCCGCGATGATGAGTGCCGGAGCGGTTACCCCCCGATCTCTCACCGCCTCGTCGATCTTGCCGACGGTAGTGTGAATTACCCTCTGGTCGGGCCACGATGCTTTCTCCACGATGGCCGCGGGGGTCCCTTCCGGTACACCATCCCGTAAGAACTTATCTTTCAATGCCTGCACGTTTGCCACTGACATGTAGGAAACCACCGTAGCACCCGCCGGCAGGCATTTCAGGTCCACCGAACATTCCCCTTTGCCGGGGTTTTCCTTCCCCGTGATGAAGAGGACCGACGAGGAGTAGTCCCGGTGAGTAAGGGGAATTCCGGCTTCTGCTGCGGCGCCTATGGCAGCGGTAATACCGGGGATGACCTCCACAGTTACACCCCTGCTCTCGAGATACTCCATCTCCTCACCCCCTCTTCCGAACACAAAGGGATCACCGCTTTTGAGCCTCACCACCACCTTGCCGCTCCTTGCCAGACGGACCATGAGACGGTTCACGTAATCCTGCCGGTCGATCCTCACCGAATGTCCCGCCACCCCTTTCCTGTCGAGTGATATGACCTTCGCTCGTGTACCGGAATACCCGATTACTTCCCCGGGCACCAGGTAATCCTTTATGATAACGTCAGCGGACTTGATCGCAGCAAGCGCCCTGACGGTCAAGAGGTCGGGCGCGCCGGGACCCGCTCCCGCGAGGTACACTTTTCCCAGGCCATTCTTTTCTGCTGTGTACCGCTTCCCCCGCACAACCCTCTTCTGAATCTCCTCCCTGTTCTCATCAAAGAACTCCCGTATCCTGGCCGAGACTCCCGGGTTCCTGCCATCCGATGATACAGCCAGGAAGAAGCCGTCGAAGGAAGAGACGGCGAGAAAGATAAAGTCTGAGAGAGACGGGTCATCTACCACGTTCACCGGGACACCCGCTCTTCTGCAGGCCTCCGATACTGAAGCGTTGATATCCCTCGAAGACGTGGCTGCCACCACGAGATCTGCCGAAATCAGGGTGCTGCCGGGCGAGAACCCCTTCCGCGCAACCCTTATGCTCCCCTCATCTTCGCGTTTTTTTATCTCCCTGGAAACCCTTGGGGACAGAACGGTCACCTTCGCGCCGGAAGCCAGCGCTTTTTTCACCTTTTGCTCCGCGACGCTTCCGCCCCCCACGATCAGGACCTCTTTTCCCTTGAGGGCGAGGCCGACTGGCAAATAGGTAAGTTCCATGATCACTCCTAGAAAAGTTTCAGTCCAACTGCGATGAGGCTCCCTGCCAGAATAAACTTGAGGGCCTTTTCGGGGATCCGCAGGCAGAGGAGGCTTCCCAGGTACACTCCCGGAAGGGATCCGGCGAGAAGGTTGATAAGCAGGGGGAAGTCGAGATGGCCTATGCCAGCGTGGAGGATTCCTGCGAAACCCGTGAGAACGAGCCCGTGCATGATATCTGTTCCCACCATCTGCCTCGGGCAGAAGCGGTAAAAGGTGGAAAAAATGAAAATAATGAGGGTCCCGGACCCCACGGACGTTATGGAGACGAGCACTCCCACGATGAATCCGACAATAACGAGAAATCCCTTTCTATCGTACCTCCTGCACCGTTTTTCCGTTAGACAATCCGATGGGTCGCCTGCGAAAAACAACCGGAAAAGTATGAAGCCAGCGACGAAAATGATCATCAGGGAGAGGGTTCTTTTCATGACGAAATCGACATTCAGATACTCGTAACTCTTCATGACGTGCAGTATCCCCATGCCCGCCAGAGCCCCGGGAAGGGACCCGGACAGAAGTATCTTCACAATGCGGTAATCCACTGTCCTGTGCCGGTGATGTGCCGTGGCTCCCAGGGTTTTCGTAGTTGCCGCGAAGATCAGGTCCGTGCCGACGGCGATAGAAGGCTTAATTCCCATGAAGAAAATGAGGATGGGGCTCATTATCGTACCCCCTCCCATCCCGGTCAGGCCGATGAGCGTCCCAACGACGAATCCCGTTATCAAAATGTGAATGTCCATCATCTCCTCGCGTAGGAATCGATCAGGATCCTGGCCACTTCCTCCCGGGTGAACTCCGGAGGAGGGACCTCACCCTTCCCGAGCATTTCTCTGACCTTCGTTCCCGAAAGGATAACCCTGTCCTTATCAGAATGAGGACAGCTCTTGAGCGATGCCATCCCGTCGCACCTCCTGCAGAAAAAGGTGTGCTCGAAGAAGAGGGGAACGATTCCCAGTGCATTCGGATCGAATTCATCGAATATCTTCTGAGCATCGTAGGTACCGTAATAATCTCCCGCTCCTGCATGATCCCTCCCCACAATGAAGTGGCTGCATCCGTAGTTTCTCCGGATAATGGCATGGTGGATCGCCTCACTTGGCCCCGCATATCTCATGGAGAGAGGAAGGACCGAAAGGAGGATCCTGCCCTTTGGGAAGTAGTTCTCTATCAGAGTGCGGTAGCAAACGATCCTCACGTCTGCCGGAATATCCTCTTTTCTCGTCTCACCAACAACCGGATGGAGCAGGATTCCGTCGCAGACCTCGAGAGCGACCTTCTGGATGTATTCATGTGCCCGGTGGATGGGGTTTCTCGTCTGGAAACCGACAACGTTTTTCCAACCTTTCTTCCGAAAGGCCTCCCTCGTCAGCCGGGGTGTCAACCTGAAATCGGCGAACTCGGTTGAAACGGATTCGGGTAATACGCGTACCCTGCCGCCAAGGTAATAATCTTCGAAAGAGTAAAGAGCCGATACTCCCGGGTGAGCCGTGTCTTTCGTCCTGTAAACGGACAGTGATTCCTTTTCCCTATCATATTTAAATATATCGTCTATGGTGACAGACCCCATAGCTTTTCCCGATTCCGATACCAGCGCCGCCAGTTTCTTGTTCCTCAAGCGGTCCCTGTCACTCCCGGGAATGGGAAGGACGATAGGGATAGTCCAGGGGAGACCGGAAGGAAGATGCCGATCATCCACCACGGACGTGTACATCTTCTCCGTCATGAAGCCATCCAGAGGGGAATAACCTCCGTTTGCGAGCAGTTCGAGGTCGAAGATGATCCGTTTCGGAACAACTATCTCCGGAAGGGAAGGAAAAAGTTCTAAAAAGTGCTCTCGTTGGTCACCAAGAAGGTAATTTTCCTTGAGTTCACCGCCGTATGGCTCTATGGTATGGCTCATCCTGCTCTCCCTTACTGCGCTTACTTCGCGTGGAGCCCGCATTCCTTTTGCTCGGGGCTTTCCCACCACCAGCGCCCGGCGCGGACGTCTTCGCCGGTCCTTATCGCTCTGGTGCAGGGTTCACACCCTATGGAAGGATAATTTTTATCGTGAAGCTCGTTATAAGGGATATTGTTTTCCCTGATATACTTCCACACGTCCTCCTCGGACCAGTCAATGAGGGGGTTTACCTTCAAAATCCCCCCGTTTGTCTCATCGAGCTCAAAAACTGCCAGATCTTCCCGGGTAACTGACTGGTCCCTTCTAAGGCCGCATATCCAGGCATCGAGTTCGGAAAGGGCCCTTTTGAGCGGCTCCATCTTCCGCACGTAGCAGCACAACTTCCTGTACTCGACGGAATCGTAAAACAGGTTGATCCCGTTGCTCCTCACCATCTCTTCCACGCGATCATTCTCCGGGAAATACACCTCGAGATTGATACCGTATTTTTCTCGCACCTTGTCCATAACCCTGTACGTTTCTTCCGGGAGCCTTCCCGTATCGAGAGTGAAAATCCGGGACTTGGGATCTACCTTCCACAGCAAATCCGTAATTACCATGTCTTCCGCTCCGAGAGATGATGCGAAAGCAACCCTTTCTCCAAAATGCTCGAGGGACCATTTGAGCGTCTCAATCGCATCAGCTCCGCCAAACTCCTCATTCAGATTTTTTACGACTTCTGCCGCGGTTCTTTGCAATGCCATGACTGCCTCCTTCACTGATTTCCCTATCGTTTTTATAGGCTTTTATCTCAACTGATACCCCATGCTGGCCAGACCACATAGGCCGCAAACTCTCTAAATACAGGTCTAAATTGGGATTATCGTTTAATAACTACAGCGCGTATCGAAGGTAAGAAATATATGGATAGACAATTTTTCCCCCCTTCATTGTCTATTTAGCGAACAGTATAAATAGTGATTGCTCCGCTGTCAAGTTTTTTTTCGTTCTTGTTTTTTACGGGAATAAAAGAGCAAAAGCTTGCAAGACTAACCTGCCCCCCAAAAACTGGTCCAGGTGTTACATGAGGATTTTAAGAGACAACGGGGTCAGTTCCCATATCCTCATATTTTGTGCGTGGAAACCGGAAAAACCTGAGAAAATGGGAACTGACCCCGTTGGAACCTTGGTGGCCGCTCTGAAGCAGAGTCAGAGTCGGGAGGGGGGAGAAACATGGCCCCCCCCGCCCCCGGTGTTATTCCTCGATTTCCACCTCGCGGGCGTCGATCTCATTCTCCGTGCCCGGCCTGATGGAACCCTTCGCCTTCACGAGCGACCCCACACCGATGCGGTCGAAAAAGTCCTCAGCGCTTATGGGGCCGTCGTTCTCATTCTCGAACTGGGCCCCCGAGGTGTGCACCTTCACGCCGAGTATCTCCAGCATGGTGGTGGGGGTCTCGGAGGTCACGAACCCCTGAAGGATTATGTCGTCGGGGTCGTCCCGCTCGATGCGGCTCGCGATCACATCGGTACCGTCGAGGGTACCACGTACCTCGAGGTAATCCCCTTCCTCGATGTCTCCCAGCGTGAAGGGCCGCAGGTCATCCCTGCTGTCCTTGAGCTCGGTGAGATCGTCCTTGAGCACCCTGATTCCGAGGAGTGTGACACTCACGCCATCCGTTTTTTCCACGAAGGCGGCGATCTTGATGTTGTTCGCACGCCTGAGGTCTATCTCCCCCGCCACGAGGACGAGCTCGCCTTGCCTGTCCTCGAGGATGCCCTCCACCTCGACCTTGTCGTTCAGGTCGATATCGGCGAGGGATCCACCCTCCACGATGGTTCCCGGAACGATATCGACCGGCTGGCCGCTTACCTCGAAATCGATGTTGCCGGGATCGGTGTCAAAGGGGAGGGATATGAGGTTCACGAACCCCTCGACCTCTACCCTGTCTCCCGGGAACCCTTCGAGGCCCTGGTTTTCCACCTCAACCACCGAAGCGATAAACACAGACGTGGGACTCGCCCGGTCACCCTTGACCTCCACGAAGAGGCCTGGTGAGAGCCCCTGGGCAGGAAAGTTCTTCCTCTCTGCCGTGGCAAAATCGATGGTCTGGGCCCCTACCACGAAGGAACCGTCAGACCCCGTGGACCGTATGATCCCCTTGATCTTGAACTGGAGCAGGGAAATCTTCTTCTCGATCCGGGTCGCCTGGATATCCCCCGAGGCATCGAAATGACCGTCCACCTCAACCAGTGTTCCCATCATGAGGTCCCCGGGAATTGGATCACCCGGAGTGTCGAAGTCTTCGAACAGGGCCGTGCCCACGTGAACCGTCTGGTTGAGAACTTTGATGGTATCGGGGGGTAAGATCTCGTCGACCGGGCCCTTGAGCAGCTCGTCCCGGGTAATTCTATCCGCAGTTCCCGTTCGGTCATCCCCGCTGAACCTTCCTGTAACGGTGACCACCATGCCGACACGCAGATCGCTTTCCGGGCCGGGGTTGTCGTCGAAGAGTATCTCCGCCCCGCCCGTGTTGAACCGGATCCCGTTCACGATCACGCTTCCGAACCCGGTGATTGTTCCCCTGCTCACACCCGCACTGCCCGCATCACTGCTGCTGCTTCCTCCGCCTCCTCCGCAGGAAGAAAGCGCGAAGAGGATCAGCAGGGCTGCGAAACACAGAATGGTTTTCGGGTTTGATTCGTTGAGCCGAAGGGAGCTTCTTACTCTGGACGTACCATTTTGAGAGTGCATGTTATACCTCCCGTGTTGAATTCACCCGGCACCCCATATCTTTT
>WVXK01000057.1:0-3409 GCA_011773515.1 Deltaproteobacteria bacterium | reverse complement strand
CGTGGCAAGATCGTCAACGGGGTCAGTTCCCATTTTCTCAGGTTTTTCCGTTTCCCACGCTTAAAATATGAGGATATGGGAACTGACCCCTTAAGCTTGGGCCTGTCCTCTGTGAAGGTGGTAACAAACGCCCTCAGGCTCCGTAAGGCACGGATCTGATCTCACGCCGCGGCTTGGGCAGCGACTCCCTCACACCTCCATGGGTTTTCCCTCATGTGGTAGAATATTGAGGACCAAATCCCGGGGGGTGAACATTGCAAAGACTCTTCGCATGCATGGTAGCCGTGACCTTCCTCTTCAGTCCCCTATCGGCTCACCCACGAGGCGCACGAAAGTTTCAACCCGGTGACACGGAAGGAGACTTCAGGTGGACCCATCCCTCCCGCAAGGAGGTACCCGGAGAGGGACAGGAACGGGTCGGTTCCTATCAGGGGATAAAGTGGTGCGGCACCCGAGTTTCCCCACTTCAGTTAGCCGCCAACACGAAGCATTATGATGAGAGCCTCTTTTCGATGACCGAGAAGGGGCATTTCAGCGTGGAGTTGCTCGTGAAGGGTGAAGGTACGGTGGATATAATCATTCACGATTCCCGGGATGTCGACGTAGAGGGAGGCGTGGTGGAGGCCTTCATGTGGACGCCGGAAGAGGGGGTCCTGGATTCGGAAAAACTGGACGTGTCTGAAATAAGAGGGGGCAGGTACAGGGTGAGGGAGATTGTTCCAAGAGATGGCGCCTGGGGTATCTTTTTCAGAATACGGAAAGAGGGGACTGTCAGGGCCGATGAAATGGTGGACAGCGTAATAATCGAGTTGTCGGGTACCGGGAACTAGAGTGGTTGCGCAGGGAAGGACTCCTGTTGATGAAAGTCTTACCTTTGCCCCGAGAGGTTATTCAGAGGGGTCAGTTCCCATTTTCTCAGGTTTTTCCGTTTCCCAGCTTAAAATATGAGGATATGGGAACTGACCCCTTAAGTTTTACTATCTCAATTCTTATTAGTTATATATTTAAAAGGAATAATAAATCCTACAGACAAGTCATTGGTTCAAGTCCTCTCTGCGGCCAACCAATGAGGTGCGTCGATAAATAATTAAAATTGAATAGAATATGGCGAAATTGGACTAATTCTCAAGCGTAATTGACGAAAACCCACCCTGTATCTGGTATAGAAAAAGGGAGTTGATCGAGGGTTTGGATTCCCCGCGTAGAGGGTAGATCAACTATCGGGGGAGAGAAGATTGCAGGTGTATCCTTTTCATTCGACAATACGTCAATAAAGGCGCAAGGAGACAAAACGTCTCTACGATTTAACAAAAAGTGAAAAGGAGGAAATTACGATGAGAGGGTCAAAACAAAATTTTGCCATTGAAGTAGAAGGCACGAAGGCAGTATGTCCTCTGGGTGAAGTTGTCGGCAAGAAGGTGATAGCCGAGGAGAGAATTCCCGTCATTTCATGCGAAGGAGCGTGTTTTCGGGGAGAAATTGCGCGACTGGCGGCCAATTTGGTGGCAAAGGAAGAGCCATACAGCCGCGGATGCCACGGAGAGATATTTACGGCACCACATTCGGCAATGGCAGAATGGGCCAGGAAGGCTAACAAAGTCGTTGTTATCGATGGTTGTTTCATGCATTGTCACGGACGGGTTATGAAAAACATTGTCGGCGCTGATAACGTGGTCCAATTCGACGCCATGCCTACTTATAATAAATGCGGTCGATACTCAGACACAATGGAAATCGACAAAATCCCTCAAGCTGAAAGAGAGGATTTAGCTCGGCAGGCGGCTGACAAGATTCTGGCCAGTTTAAAAAATGGTACCCCGTGCAATTCGGATACCCAGTATTCCTGTGGGGGTAAGTGAACCTCAGACTGAGACCGAGTGGGGGAATTGATAAAGAATGGTAGACTTAATATAACCAGATACAGCCCTATTAGCGGATACAGGCAACCAGAGGGTTTTCAGGGGGGTCAGTTCCCATTTTCTCAGGTTTTTCCGGCTTCCACGCTTAAAATATGAGGATATGGGAACTGACCCCCATCCGCCTTGAGTTGGGGAGGTGCTCCTCATATCGAAACCATAAAAAACTCCACAGCGTTCTTCCGAGTAAAATGTTTTACCCAAAATAGAACGTTTTATTGTAAGTGATTGAAATGATTGGGTTATTTGATTGACAATCACTGCAAGAAAATATATAATATATTGTAATTTTATCCATTTCTACCCTACCTGCTATGAACCTTCCAATTCGAGGAAGGTTACGTGGCTTTATCTTTTCCCATAACTCTTTCTTTCCACTACAAAACTATTGCGTACATGCAGAAGATAGCAGGGCCGCAGGGTTCTTTGCCCGTCTATAACTCCGCACAATTACCGTCCAGCATTGTTTCCACTGTTTCCATGGATTAAAGGAGGAGAAAAACATGAGAAAAATTGTTCCTGTAACATTATTCATTGTTGTCATTTTGATCTCAGGGTGTGCAACAAAATGGAAAGCCTATCCTGGCCCTGAATTACCCAAAGAAGAAATCGCTATAACTGGTTGTGTCTCTAAAGTCGATGGAGAGACGAAGAAAGCTACAATTACCAATGCTGTTGAGGTACTGCCCGGCGAACAACTCGACTATTGGTATAAGGAAACGCTTTACAACATTCTAGTGTGGACGAACGCACACATGAATTACGTCCACTTAACAGATATACCGGTAGGTTATTACGATTTTCTATTAGATTTCGCATGGATGGAGCGTAATGAGCATATCCGTCCCCAGAAGGGAGTCGTCGATGAGTAGTTATTCAAGGAGTAGTCACCCCTCTTACGCACACATCCACCCCGACGGGGGGTGTTGCGAAAAGGCTGGCCAAAGGTGGTTTTGGATTGAGAATAAAGAGACTAAAGTACAGGGGGGTCAGTTCCCATTTTCTCAGGTTTTTCCGCTTTCCACGCTTAAAATATGAGGATATGGGAACTGACCCCTTAAGCTTTGCGACTGGCGGGAAATGCCCTTGCAATAAGGATTTTTTAAACTATTGATATTTATAGGAAAATTGGTGGAGGCGGCGGGAGTCGAACCCGCGTCCGAAGATTCTCCACGGGAAGCTCTACATGCTTATCCTATCTACTGGATCTTATCCCGGAAACTCCGACAGGCAGGATTTCCCGGGACCAGACTCATGAGATCTCGCCGGCTGTGTCTGAGCCGAACACAGCAGGCCAGCCTGCGTAGGTGACGTCTCGTTGAAGCCCCACAGACAAAAACTTCAGGAGACGCTGGCCGGCTTAAGCGGCCAGGGCGTAGTTATAGTCGTTGGCGACTATTGGTTTCCCGTTTGCTATCGGGGCACGGGCCCCCGGCATGCAACGTCCCGTTTCGACATCCCCGTCGAAACCAGTTGCGCCCCCATATCAAAGA
>WVXK01000056.1:47508-77046 GCA_011773515.1 Deltaproteobacteria bacterium | reverse complement strand
TGGTGCCGGAGGGGGGCTTCGAACCCCCACGGGGTTGCCCCCACGGGATTTTGAGTCCCGCGCGTCTGCCCGTTCCGCCACTCCGGCACAACCGTGCTGATCTGTAAAAGTAGAAAATAATATATACGCTGCTGCCGGTCAATGCAAGTTTTGATGGGACGTGAGCCGGCGGCTACCGGCGCTCGTATTCACCATGCCCGGGAGGGCTTCTTACGAAAGTGCGTCGAGGAACTTCTTGTACCGGGAAAAGATATCGTTTCCCTTCTTCCAGAAAGCGTCGTACGACTTACCGCTGTCTGAGAGCAACTTGTACTCTTTCATCTTTCTTCCATCGTCGATGATCTTCATCAGTGTCTCTATCATATCCATATCGACCTTCAGCTGTACCGCGACCTGGAGGTCCATCAGCTTTTTGCACACGTTCTCGAGGATCGATTTTCCGTCTTTAATATCTTCGGGCTCCCCATCTCTTTCCATGATCCACTCTATCTCGAGATGGCTCAATTCGAGCATGAACTTCTTTTTTATCTTTTTCAATTCCCCATCCGATGCCACGTGCTCTTTCTTCGGTTCCGGTTTGTCCTCCGGGGATGGTTTCGGGCTTTTTTCCTTCTCTGGCGCCTGGCTCTTTCCCTTCTCCCCTTTTTGGCCTGCCTGCGCCGCGTCGTCTATCGGTTCGATGTCTAACTCAACGTCGCCAAGAGGGATTTCCGTGGTTTCCGCTGCCGGCTCCTGCGTTCTTTTCTGTGACTCATCGGGCTGCACCCTGTCTTTTGCCTTATCGACAGGGGTTTCAGCATCGGATTTCGGTTTTTGCTCCTTTTCGGGCGGCTTGTCTTCCTGCCGGGCCTCCTCGCTTTTTCTTGGGGGAGAGGTGACGGCGCTTTCCGCTCTTTGCGCGGTTTTCTCGCTTTTCTGGTTCCCGTTGATAGTTTTTATCTTCTCTAACAGGTGGCCGTTTACCATGTCCATGAGTTCGTCGGCGGAACCGAAGGGAAAGGTGCTGCCCTTCTTTTCGACCCTTTCCCTGAAGGTGCGGAGCCGTCCGTATTGCTCCGGGTCGATGCTGTCGGGGACCACCGGCCGCGTTGAAAAGTAGAGAAGTGCGTCCTTCCCCGATTCGACGAACCGGGCGAGTGCGTCGATCTCGTCCTTTTTTGCTCCCCCTTCGTGGCTGTCCGTCCGGGTCCAGAATATTCCGACCAGGAGGTCGCAATCGTCGAGCTGGTTTCCGCTGGTCTCACCTTTGCCCTTACCGCCCCCATCTTCTCCGGCATGGGGGGGCCAGAGAACGGGCCACAGGACCACTTTTTCCGAGAGGGTGTTTCTCTCGTTCCACTCATTCAGGAAAGCCTGGACCATTCCCCTCTCATCCTCTACATCCGATGGGGATGTGAGCAGGACGCGGATGACGGTTGCTGAAAAAGCCATGGTCTTCCTCCTTTACGGTTGAGAAGGCTCACCAGGAGCATTCATGGTATTTTATTCGGCAAAATGGCTCCGAAAGTTAAGCGGCAGATCCCGGTAAATAGTTAATAAACGGTAAATTTCCCCTGAAGAAAATGATTTTTGGGCCGTCAAAGGAAAAAATCCCCTTACTGTAAGCCCGCAGGTAGCAAAGTGAGCGGGTTGTCGCGCGGGCGGGGGGAGAAAAATAAAGTTAGCATGGGAACGTTCGATAATTATAATATGGAGAGAATCATTCGGAGCATGCCGGTGGTTATGAGGAAGTTCAAAAGGAAGAGGAAGGTGGGGTGCGCCCTGGGCAGCGGCGCTGCGCGGGGTTTCGCCAGCATCGGGGTCCTCAAAGCATTGAAGGAGATGGGAATCGTCCCCGACCTCATCGCGGGGACGAGCATGGGGGCCCTCGTGGGAGCTTTCGCCGCGACGGACAACCTGGAGACGCTCGAGGAGGTGGTGTTTGAGACCGACTGGGGCAAGATCATCCCCTTTTTCACCGATATCGTATTTCCCCGCAACGGCCTCATCGACGGAAAGAGGGTGGAGTCGTTCATAAAGAAATATACCCGGGACATGCTCGTTAAGGAGACCAGGGTGCCGTTCAGGGCCGTGGCCACGGATATCATCACCGGAGAGGAGGTCGTGTTGTCCGAGGGAAGGCTGATAGAGGCGGTGAGAGCCAGCATATCGATCCCCGGGATATTCGCTCCCGTTCACAGGGACGGGAGGTTCCTCGTGGACGGCGCGCTCGTCAATCCTGTGCCGGTGACGGTGGCACGGGACATGGGTGCCGATATCGTCATCGCCGTGGATGTGAACAGGTACCTCTTCGAGGGGCGCAAGCAGCAGCAGGAGAGGGAACGGGCCAATTCAGAGGTCGCCGATAGAACAAAGAGGGGGCGCATCCGCCTGCCCGGGGGAAAAATCCTTCAGATGGAACGGGTTGTATCCTCCCTGGGGAAACGGTTCGGGGGTGTCGACCAGCAGATTCGCGGTCAGGTGAGTCGAAGGAAGGGCAGGCAGCGGGGGCCGAATATAATCGAAATCATGGTCACGTCGGGG
Organism: Deltaproteobacteria bacterium; assembly: GCA_011773515.1. NCBI lineage: Bacteria > Pseudomonadati > Myxococcota > Myxococcia > Deltaproteobacteria bacterium. Next base: position 74,523 of record WVXK01000056.1, on the reverse strand, counting down.
CACATCATGGGGTTCCACATCTCGCGATACATGCTCGACCTCTACAAGCCCGATGTCATCATCGCGCCGAGAGTTGGCCATATAAAGCTCCTCGAGCTCCACAGGGCGAAGGAGTCGGCCGTGGCGGGTTACGAGGCGGCAATGGAGCAGCGCGAGGAGATCGAGGCTGTGGTCAAGCGCAGGAGGAAAGCAAAGACCTCCTCGAGAGCATGAGCACGCACCTTGCCACCGATTACGGCGCAGCTCTTCTCATATCATTTTTCTCGAGGTCTGAAGGTTCGTATCTTTTGCTTGTCCGGGACCTGCATTCCGCGGACAGCATTCCAAAATCCGTTCAGCCTCCCTATTGTGCCCTGTTGAACCTTCCGCCGCCCTTTCACTTCATTTCAATCAACGGGTGAAAAGCCCACGACCGGAAGACTTCTGGAGGCCTTTTTGTGGGTTAAATCACGCAAAAAGAGGGGGTGGAAGAAACGGGAAAAATAAAAACGTTTGTTTTCAACATGTTACGCTTACATTCGTCGTGGCATGCTTTTTGCCCTCTATTTCAGTGAAAGAGGGAAAGTTATACCATAGAGAGGCCAGCTTCTCTTTCATAGCACGAAGAAGTTTGGTTTCAACCCCTGTATTCCCTGCCCCGGCCGGGGGGTTTATAAGCGAACAAAGAACCCCCGGCCTCCCTATTTTTCATACGAACAAGATCCAGGCCTTTTCTGTGGACAAACCCATTTTATCTGACGGCAGCGTTGAGATACCCCTTCAGTGATGGTGAAGAGGGAACCCCGAGGGGGTCCTGCATATCCTGCGTGTCTAGGCGCTTTCCCTCAGCCTCCCTATCGCCTCCCCGATTTGCCGCTGGTGGACCCGCTCGTGGTCCACGAGGAAAGAGAACCATTCGTACATGTTGCATTCGCCGAAGAAGGGATGCTCCATCGTCCTGCTGGTGGGATCGACCGACGACAGAAGTTCCAGGGTCTCGCGGGTCGACTCCCGCAGTTGGACGAGTTCCGTGAGCGCCTCATCCGCCGGTACCCTGTCGGGGGGTGTCACCACCTGCGGGCAGATGAGCTTTCCCGGTGGCTGCTTGGGGCTTCTGAACGTGACGGACGATTCGTCTTCGGGGTAGGGGGGCAGGGGCACGTCGGATTTTTTGATCAGCCTCCTCACCACTTTTATCGAGCCGAGTTCCGAGAGGGCGAGGTGCTTGAGGAGCTGGGCTATTGACCACTCGTTGCCGGTTTTTTTCTCCAGGTCATCCTTTTCCAGGCCCTCGACGATCGCGAGGGTTCCCTTCCTCACTTCCTGAAGCTCGTCGAAGAGTTTGCCTATCATACTCTTCATCGTATTTACCTCCGATTCCTATATAAATAAGATAACAGAATTTCGCTTTTCTGTTGGGTTTTTGGTAAACGGGAAGATGGGATGAGCCGATCGTGCACGCACGAAAAAATGGCCACGCTCCCGCGTGCGTCTTCACGGTGCGCGGGAAATATTATCGCGGCGGACCCCCGCCCCGGGGCCCTTACAGGCCGAGCTTTTCCGATGCTTCCGACGGTAAGACCCCGAGGAGGAGGACCCTTTTCCTTCGGGCATTTTTCCCCTGTATGATCAGAACGTCCCTTTTCGGCAGGCCCATGATTTTCGCCAGAAACCCCCGCAGTTCCTCGTTGGCCCTGTTGTCGGCGGGGGGCGAGGAAATCCTGATCTTCAGGTGATCGGCCATGGTCCCGGTAATTTCCGTCCGGTGGCCCCTGGGCTGGACGAGAAGGTTCAGGACGACTCCCTCTTCTCTCTCCTCGATGATCATGGCGGAGAATGCCTCACATGAACTGCAGGGAGAATTTGGCGATGACGGGAACCAGGGAGTTCTGCAGGAAGTAGATGATGAGGAGCACGACGATGGGAGAGAAATCGAACCCGCCGTATACCAGGGGGATGTTTCTCCTGAACCAGTTCAAAACGGGGTCGGTTATGCTGTATAAAGCCCTTACGATCGGGTTGTAGGGGTCCGGGTTCACCCACGATATGACGGCGCGGATGATGATCAGCCACATGTATATGTTCAGGGCCACGCTCAGCACTTTTGCCAGAGCGTTGAGAAAATAGCCGAATACGTACATCGGGTTTACCTCATTCAATCGATTTTGCTTTCAAATATGACGCCCGGATCGCCTCGATGGCGAGTCCCCGGAAGCCGCCTCGCTCCAGCACCGACACGCCTTCGGCAGTCGTCCCCCCCGGGGACATGACCATTTCCTTGAGCTGCTCCGGGTGGATCCCCGTTTCCCTGACCAGCGCCGCCGATCCCTCCACCATCGCTGCGGCGAATTGCAGGGCGAGGTCCCGCGGCATTCCGCACCTGACTCCCCCGTCGGCCAGCGCCTCTATGAAAATGAAGATGAAAGCGGGCCCCGATCCGGTAAATCCCGTGACGACGTCTATCATCTCCTCGCTGTCGAAGAATGCCGCTTCTCCCAGCGAGGAGAATATCTTCAGGGCGAATGCTTTCGCCTCGTCGCCTGCCCCGGCCGATGCGAAGAGCCCGGTCACCCCCTTGCCCACGAGGCACGGCGTGTTGGGCATCGCCCGGATCACCCGTATCCCGCTGCCGAGTGATGCCGTGAGATCGCTCACTTTTTTCCCGGCGAGGATCGAGATGACGGTCTGCCCGTCCCTCAGCTTGCCCCCGATCTCTTCCGAGAGCTCTTTTAAATTCTGCGGTTTTACCGCGAGCAAAACCGCATCGCTCTTTTTCACGAGTTCAGCCACCGTTTTGCAGCGGCCCACGGAAAACTCCCCCAGGGCCTTTTCGAGGGCTGCCGGGTCCTTGTCGAAACACACGATGTCTCTCTCTTTCAAGAGCTTTCCCTTCCTGATTCCCGAAAGGATCGCCCTCCCCATATTGCCCGAGCCGATAATGCCGAGTTTGTGCATCCCTACCTCCTGGCTTCCCTTACGTTCTCCGCATGCCGAATATAGCCGTTCCCACCCTTATTATAGTTGCTCCCTCCTCTATCGCAACTTCGTAGTCGTGGGACATGCCCATCGATAGCTCCCTGAGCGATACCCCTTCCATGTTCAGCGCGTTGATGCTTTCCTGCACCTGGCGGAGGGAAGCGAAGTAACTTCTCGCCTCGTCCATGTCCTCCGTGTAGGGGGGTATGGCCATCAGGCCGGCAATTTCGATTCCCGGCAGGAGGGAGATCTCCTCGAGGAGGAAAACCAGGTCGTTTCTCAGGACCCCCCACTTCGACGACTCCTCGGCGATGTTGACCTGAACCAGGACCTTCAGCTTTTTCCCGATCGAAAGGGCCCTCGTCGAAATTACCTGGGCCACCCGTATGGAGTCCACCGTCTCTATCACGTCGAAGAGCTTCACCGCTTTTTTCGCCTTGTTCACCTGCAGGTGGCCGACGAGGTGCCAGTTCAGGTCACCCCCGACCGCCGCGATCTTCATCTCCGCTTCCTTCACGTAGTTTTCCCCGAAAGTGTCAATCCCGGCTTCGGCCGCCGCTATTATCTTTTCCACGTCGTGGGTTTTCGAGACAGCCACCACCTTGACGCTGTCACCGGTCCGGCCCATCTTCGATGCCGCCGCTTCGACCCTTTCGAGGACGCTCGATACGTTCCTGGAAATAACCCCCATACGCATTCCCCCTTCAGAGAATGTTTTTCAACCGGTACATGGTGCCCCGGTTAGAAGAAGCCTCGATTACGCCTGCCTCCTTGAGCATGCTGACGGTGAGGGAGAGGGGCAGGCCGACGACGTTGGTGTGGGAGCCCTCGATCCTCTCGATCAGGGCGCTTCCCGCGCCCTGAGCCCCGTAGGCGCCTGCCTTGTCCCCGGGTTCCCCGGTGCTTATGTAGGCGCTCGCCTCTTCGCGGGAAAAATCACGGAAGGTGACCTGCGTGGCATCGTGCCGTGTTCTTCTGTACCCCGTTTTGCCGTTCACCAGGCTGACTCCCGTGTAGACGGTGTGGGTTTCTCCGGAGAGTTGAAGGAGCATCTCCAGTGCTTCCGTATCGTCTCCCGGTTTTCCGAGCACCCTGTCCCTGTGCACCACGACCGTGTCGGCACCCAGGACCCATTTTTCGGGGTAGCTGTCCGCAACGGCACGCGCCTTCACGCAGGAGTTGTGCTCGACGAGCTCGCGGGGGGATTTGTCCCCGCCGCTTCCGTCCTCGGCACCCCCCGGCAGTACCTGGAAGGGAAACCCGAGCAGGCTCAGGAGGTTTTTTCTTCGGGGAGAGTTCGATGCGAGAATAACGTGATATTTATCGTCCATACCTTAAATAATATGACCCAATTTAACGGGTTATACAATATGAAAATTAAGCCGCCACCCCCTCGAGCGCGCCGGCCGGGGACAGGTTCAACGGGGTTTTCGGTGCTCCAAGAGCGTTGCAGATAATATCCTGAGGGATTATAATCTTGATGCCTGCAGGGGGAGGAAAATGTCGGTACTCGACTACATCCTGATAGGGATTCTCGTCTTTTTCGCCTTTTTAGGACTTATTCGCGGCCTGGTGAGCCAGCTCTTCTCCATACTCGGCCTGGTTGCAGGGTTCTTCGCGGCGCGGGCCTACTACGGCAAGCTCGCGGTATATCTGGGGTTGCAGAAGTATGTGGGCGGGTTCAGCGCCTTTCTGCTCATCTTCATAGCCGGTTTCATATGCGCACGGCTTCTGGGCCTGCTCGTTGAAAAGTTGATGAAGACGATGAAGCTCTCTCTTTTCAACAGGGTGTGCGGGTTTCTTCTGGGCCTGCTGAAGGGCTTTGCCATATGCGCGTTGATCATCGCGGGCATGCTGCTCGTATATCCGGAAGGGGAGAAGGTCGTGAAATCGTCTCCCGCGGCCAGCTACTTCCTGCGGGCCGGGAGGGCTATTTACCGGGTCATCCCCGACGACATAAAGGGCCGCAAGGAGGCCGAGCCCGGGAAGGTCATGGAAAAAAACGACCCCCCTTTTGCCAGTCCCTGAGGAAAAAATCCTTAAAGCAGGTCCTCAGGTTTATCCCGATATCTCTTTTCGTGTTGGTCACGAAGATCCTTCCGTGCAGCGAGAAAATTTCCCGGTCCAGGCGCTCCATCCGGCTCCGGGTGCCCGATCTTTTCTCCACCTCCTCCTCGATCATGGGGACGAGCTTGTCCTTCATCCGCAGGTGGGTGTCGTTCATGAGGATCGCGAAGTCGGGTTGAAGGGAGATAACCCTTTCCAGGAAGTTCGAAATTTCGCCCCCTTCGACGTGCTTCGGGGGTGATGTCTTCGTCTCGATGTAAAAGAGCTTTCCCGCTGCGAGGCCGATGACGTCGAAATCCCCCCCCGAGGCGATCCCTTCGAACTTGACGCCCCACAGCGTGTCGTAGTCCATGTCTTCCAGCAACCTGGCGACGAAGTATTCGAAGGTGTCCCCGATGTCCGATATGTCCTTCAGCGCGAAGGAGTACCCCCCGCCGCGGCTCTTTGTGAGAAGGGTCAGTTTTTCCGAAAGGAGGAGATATTTTTCCACCTGCTCCCTTTCGATGAACGGGCCGAAGCTGTCGGGGCGGATGGCGTCTCTTATCGAGATCAGGTCCCGCAAAAAAATCCTGAAGGCGTAGGAGGTAAAGTGCCTGTTGAACTCCTCCCTGAGGGATTCCTGGCCGAGGTGCATGTGGATGGTTTTTTCGAACGGTTCGGCCTGGCAAACGGAGAGTCCGCGCTGCCTCAGAAACCTGTATACAGGATTTCCGCCTCTTTTGCCCACACTACTTGTCCTGTTCTTTCGCCTCCCCGTGCAGGGCTTTCTGGCTTCTTTTTATCGCGCAGAGGTCAGCGCACATGGTGCAGACTTTCTCGTCTTTTGGCAGGGATGACCCCCGGAGCTCATCGGCCTTGTCCGGGTCGATGGAGAGCATTATCTGTTCCCGCCACTCCAGGTTTTTCCTTGCCCTGGCCATCTTGTCGTCCCATTCTCTTGCCCCCGGCAGGTTCCTCCCCACGTCGGCGATGTGGGCGGCGATCCTCGCCGCGATGACCCCCTCCTTCACATCGGCGATGGTGGGGAGCCTCAGGTGTTCCGAAGGAGTGACGTAGCAGAGAAAGTCCGCGCCGGCCATCGCGGCTATGGTGCCCCCGATCGCGGCGGTTATGTGGTCATAGCCGGGAGCGATATCCGTCGGGAGCGGACCGAGGACGTAGAACGGGGCGCCGTGGCAGAGACTTTTCTGGAGTCTCACGTTGGCCTCGATCTGGTCGACGGGAACGTGGCCGGGGCCTTCGATTATCACCTGGACGTTCCGGTCCCAGGCGCGGAGGGTGAGCTCCCCGAGGGTGATGAGTTCCTGGACCTGAGCCAGGTCCGTTGCGTCCGATATGCACCCGGGCCTCAGGCCGTCTCCCAGGCTGAGGGTGACGTCGTATTCCTCCGCGACGTCCAGGAGCATGTCGAAGTGCTCGAAGAGGGGGTTTTCCTTGCCGTTGAACTCCATCCACTCAGCCATCAGGGCGCCGCCCCTCGAGACGATGTCCAGGAGCCTTCCCTTCTGCTTGATTTTTTCGAGCGCTTCCCTGGTTACGCCGCAGTGGACGGTCATGAAGTCGACCCCGTCTTCGGCATGCTTTTGTATGCCCGCCAGGATCTCATCGACGGTGAGCTCCACGAATGACTTCTCAAGCCTGAATGCTTCCGATGCGGCCTGGTAGATCGGAACCGTCCCGACGGGCACGGTGGACCTTTCTACGATCATCCTCCGTATGTCGTCTATCGGCCCTCCTGTCGAGAGGTCCATGATTGCGTCGGCCCCTGCCTGGATGGCGACATCCAGTTTTTCCAGCTCCTCGTCGATGTCCGCCCTGTCCCTTGAGGTGCCGATGTTCGCGTTAACCTTGACCGAAAGGCCTGCCCCTACCGGGACGGCCCGGATGTTTCTGTGCTTGGCGTTTTTTGGAACCACCGCCTGCCCCGCTGCGATGAGCTCTCTCAATTTTTCGGGGCTAACACCCTCTGAAATGGCCGCTTCTTTGATCTCGGCCGTTATTTCGCCATCCCTGGCCCTTCTCATTAACGTCATGTCTCTCCCCCGATGGCTTTTTCATTGCCACCTTCCATGTCAAACCCGGTTGCGCGCGCACGATGGTTGAAGCAGACGAAAGGACTGACGGCAGCCTCGCCTATTCAATAGTTTAGCACTAAATTGCCTCCCAATCTCCCACACTTTGGGGCAATATCTCAAGGATTCTCTTCGTGGCGGGCCTGATCCTTTCTCCTGCGCAGCAAAAAGCAGGCGAAAACGGTGAGGACTGGGAGGAGCCATCCGGTTTCCTCTCCCGGCGCCCCCCCGCCGGTCGTCACGATACGGCACCCCCCGTTCCAGTCCGTTGTAAGTGTTTGGGGAACGGAAGGTATGGGTGTTTCGGGAACGGGAGAGGTCAGCGAATTGAAAGCGTTGACCCTTCCCCCCGATGCGACTTTTCCGCTCAGGCCCTCTTTTCTGTCGACCCCTGCGATTATGAGGGATACGACCTGTGCCGGCGTCAAATCGGGATTCGACGACAGCAGGAGGCCTGCCAGCCCCGATACGAGGGGGGCTGCCATGGATGTGCCCTGCAGGTACCGCAGGTCGTTTTCGGTGCTTTCTGCGTTTGCCGTTACCCTCAGGTCGTCGAGGTACCAGCCCTCGTCCGTATTTGCGCCGTTGGTTTGAAAGAAAAAGCGGAAATAACCGGCAGAGCCATCGATCGAGCCGATGTCGATCCTGAAAAACCTCCAGGCCTCGTCCATCGCGCCGGTAATGGAATCCTCCAGGAATGATTCGGAGTCGGAAAAGACCTCAATTTTTTTGAAGAACCAGTCCTGGTTGTTTCTTGAAGTTTGCAGGAAGAGCTGATCCAGAGATTCCTCTGAGGAGCCCCGCACCGTCCCCGAGAGAACGGCCCCGGAGAGGCCGGAGAGATCTATATCCCTTTTCGCCCATGCCGCCGTGTCGTTTTCGTAGTTACCCCCCGGGCTGTCGCCCAGCGAGAAGGGGGGGGAACGGGATAGGTCCCGGGTGGTGCCCCAGGAATTGTTGTTGCCCCCCGTGGTCCAGTCGGAAATCTCCCCGTCATCGAAATCGTCGACCCAGATATTCATCCTCTTCACGTAGGTGCTCAGGATGTTTGTCCCCGGCGCCCCCACGTCGACCGACCGTGCACCGAAGTTGGAGAAGAGGGCGAGCTCGTCGTTTTGATCGGTCGCTGTTACCGATATGATATTCGGCAGATCGAAGGAAGCGGGGTAAAAAGGGGAAAGGTCGGTGTTTCTCGCCCCGTTACCCGCCGCCGCGACAAAGAGAACCCCCCCGTTACCCGCCCTCGCTATGGCCTCCCGCAAAATGGAGTCGGAACGGGGGTCGAAATTGTCTCCGCCCCAGCTTGCGTTGATTACCTTTGCACCCATCTCCGTTGCGTAGTCTATGGCGGGCGTGAGATCGATTGTCCTGAAAAAGCCTGCTGAGCCCCCCACTTTCAGCGCCATCAGCCTGAGCCTCCATCCTACCCCCGAGACCGCTTTCCCGTTGTTTCCCTCTGCGCCCGCGATTCCCGCCACGTGGGTCCCGTGACCGTCCGGGTCCATCGGATCGGGGTCGTCGTCGAAGAAGTCCCATCCCAGGACGTCGTCTATGAAACCGTTTCCGTCGTCATCGATCCCGTTTCCCGGTATCTCGCCGGCGTTTACCCACATGTTGTCTGCCAGGTCGGGGTGCCCGTAATCGATTCCCGTGTCGATGACGGCTATGACCACGTCGCTTTTCCCCGTCTCGATATCCCATGCCTCGGGTGCGTCGATGTCGGCATCGGGAGTGCCGTCGACGAAATTGACCCTCTGCCCCCTGTTGTCGAGCCCCCAGAGATGCTCGAATTCCCTGTCAGTCGGCGTGGTCTCACAGGGGTAATAGACGTAGTTCGGCTGTGCGGAATAAACCTCGGGCATGGAGCGGTATGCGGCCACCGCCGCCTCGACGCTCGTATCTTTCTTGAGCTTCACCAGCTCCATCCGGGGCGACCGGGTCCTTTTCACCGCTCTTGAGGGGGCGCGCCGGTGGGCTTGGGCCCTCATGTGAGGGGGGGTATCCTCTTTGAATGTGACGACCACCTCGCCGGGGACAAACTTCATGCTCTTGTCACGCTGTGCAAAAGATCCCCCGTCAACTTCCCCGGCCACCCCCGGGGAAGCGTAAGATGCAAAGAGGGTGGAAAAGGCCAGGAGAAAGAAGAGGGGAGCCCATCTCCGGCCATGAGGTAACGCTGCAATTGCGTGATTTTGCTGTCGGCCTTTTTTGCGCAATGGTGCAATCCCTGTATCCAGGATATCTTTACAAGATAGCAGAAATTGGGCAGCCCGTGTCGATAAAGCTTACTGTTTTTAACGGCTGCCCCGGTCCTTCGCCCGGCTATTTATCCAGGATCTCGATGAAATCGATATAGGAGACGGAGGATTCTTTCGTGTTGTCCGAATCGTTCATGATGGCTATCGTTGCCGTTTCTGGCGGGTTTTTCCCGAATGCCCGGAGGTAGTCCTGGACTATGTTCACCTCCTCCGTTATCCACTGACCCGCCTTCTGACCCCCCTCCTGGAGGAGCACCATCATCGACCTTTCGGTGTAGGCGTTCGGGATGATCTTTTCATCGTAAGATCGGTTGGCCCAGACGTAGTTGAGGCTCGTGGGGAGCGAGACGAGACCGAACAGAACCCTCTTTTTGAATATCAGGTACACCCGCACGGGGTAATCGTCTCCTCCCTTCGACCGTGCATCCCCCTTTTCGTAGACCTTTTCTATTTTCCAGCGCCACCTGGCAAATGGGTACTCGTAGACGTTGAACGTATCTTTCCACATGATCGCCGACGCAGAGCCGTCGCTCTCCAGCCTGAGAAAGGTTGTCTCTCCGTCGGTCCCTGTCGTGTAGGTCGAGTGTTTTTCGATGTTTGCGAAATGATAGGGTTTCCAGTTTGCAAGATCGTTGAAGTCATCCCTGAACCCCGTTGCCCGCGTTTCCGATCCCGAGAGTGACAGGGAGAAGGCAAGGGTCAGGAAAAGGGCGGCCAGGGCCGTGAGAACCCGCCGCCTTAGCTGGTTCGACCCCATGTCGTGAGGGGGTTGGGGCTGTTTGGCTGTTCTGAGGGAAAGCGATTCCGGGGGGGCCGAGGGGGGAAGCATCATCACGTTGCTCCTGGTCTCGTTGCTGCTGTGGCGGATCCGGGGCCGTTCAGAGAAGGGCTCCCTGGCAGGAGGAGCCGGATCCCGCAGTACAACCGAAACAGTGCTCGCCCGTTACGATCCTCCGCTCTTTCAGTGCCGGAGTCTCGAACCTGGTTATGTGGTCCGGGGCTCCATGGTCGACGCTGAGGCCAATAGCGAGGTTGAAGTCGCAATCGTAGATCCGGCCGTCCCATGCAATGCTTATCAGCTGCCTGCACATGAGACCCTCGAGGGTATCGGGGTTGAAGGCCTTCTTCAGGAGTTTCATGTAGGATTCCAGCCTGTTCTCGCGCTTGAGGCTCGTAAGATAACGGCCGATTGGCATGTTCGTGATGGTGAGCAGGCTGGTGAACTTTATCCCGTACCGCTCGCCGAGTTCCTTCCGGTAATCCTCCTCGAGGGTTTCCTGGGGAGGCGGCAGGAAGGGTCCCCCGGGGTTATAGACCAGGTTCAGCGGAAGATCCGGATCGATGCCGTATCCGATGTCGTTGAGCCGCAATAAAGCCTCGATGCTTTTGCCATAGCTTCCCCGGCCCCGCTGCGTGTCCACGTTCTCCTCGAGATAGCAGGGGAGGGAAGCGACGAGGTGGATGCCGTTTGCCCGGAAAAAATCGGGCAGGTCTTTTTTCCCCTCTTCGAACATGACGGTAAGGTTGGTCCTGACCTGAACCCCTGTTTTCATCGAATCGAGTTCGTCGACGAAACGCTCGAAGTGCGGGTTCAATTCGGGGGCGCCCCCCGTAATGTCCACGAGGGAGGGCGAGGTCTTTTTCACGGCATCGATCACCAGTCTCATGGTGCTCCAGCTCATCACCTCTCTTCTGACCGGGGATGAATGGAGGTGGCAATGGCTGCACTCCTGATTGCATAAGAGGCCCAGGTTGACCTGGATAATAGTTATGTTTTTGCTGGTCAGGCCGCCGCCGGTGACCGCCGCAATTCTCTTTTCGAATGCGTTTGGCTCCATCTGTCGCTCTCCTGAGCCGGTTCTCTCTTCTCTGCACTCCTCACACGTTCGGGGACGCAAGCCCAGACTACGCCATTTTAGTGGTCCTCGTCCTCACGCGATGTTAACAATTTTTTCACATTTTCCCGGGCCAGGGGAGGCAGGGTGACACGATCGTCAAGGACGAGGTCGCCTTCGACGGCGCTCATGTAGCGGCCCATCAGCTCCCGCAGATGCAAGAGCTGCTCTTTGAAACTCCTGCAGAAGACGCACATCGCCAGGTGGAGTCGCAAAGAAACTCTCTGCCAAAGGGTGAGCTCTCTTTCCATGGACTCCGATAGGAGCCGGGTTACGTCCTTACAGTTGATCATTCCTTCACCATGCTTACGATTTTACCCCGAACCAGTTCTCCTCGAGGCACGTTCTCATGCTCATGCGTGCCCGGTAGAGCATTACCCATAGATTAGTCGGTGTAATGTCCAGGAGCATACATATTTCGTCACTCTTTTTTCCGTCGAGTTCCCGGAGGGTGAAGAGGTCGATCTGCTTCGGGGGGAGCCCGAGCAGGCATTTTCTGAACGTTTCCCAGAACTCTTTGTTTTCCTGTATCTTTTCCGGATCAAGCTGCCACCTGCTGGGGCCTTTCTTCCACTCCCCCGATTCGTCGAAGAGGTCGGCTTGCCTGTCCTGAAGATTTTCCACCGATTCGTAAGGCCTTTCGCGTCCCGCTTTCCTGAAGTGGTCGACAATTTTGTGCTTTAAAATGCCAACGAGCCAGGTCTTGACCGATGCCTGTCCCCTGAAGCTCTCCCGTGACTTGAGCGCTCCAACAAAGGTCTCCTGGACGAGCTCCTCTGCAAGAACCGGGTCGAGGAGGCGGGAGAGGGCGAACCGGTAGAGGTAATCGCCATGTTCATCGACCCACGTTTCGGGGTCGATCTTCTCTTTCTCTTCCATGATATACCCTTCTCTTCTGCTTTCCTTCTGCGTTATTTCGGTGTACTTTCAAATGTACAAAGTCATGCGTTCCATGTCAATGGAGCCCCCCCATTTGTCCCGCGGCGGGAAGCGCAGGGAGTGGGAATGAATCTATATGGGAGAGGCCTTGCTTGTTCCGCCAGGGTCTCGGAAAAGAAGTTGAGGGGAGAATGCATATAATTTACAATATGTAGAATAAAGGGGATCGAAAACCATGAGAAAATACGTTCAGAGCACACTTATTCTCCTCGCGATAGCCCTCTTTGTTGGTGGGTACGTCTACCTCAGGCACGGAATGGGAGTCCACCGGGTCCTGGCCCGCGATGGATCGGGGAAGCAGGGAGATGCGTCGGAATATTACACCACCTATTATGGCAGGCTCCCCGACGTGCCGGTTAATGGATGCCGGGGTATCGTGCTTTTCTATCTCTCCGCTGATGGTGCGTCCCTGGTACCCGTTCCCTTTTTTATCACCGCCCCGGATAAAAGTGGTGCCCTCATTGCGGGTAAAATACTCTCGGGCCTTCCGCTGATGGCGATGTCCGAATACCTCCGCCCCTTCCATCCCGGCGGAGGAAAACTCGAGAATATATCCATAAAGGGGGACAGGGTTTCCATGAAGGTTCGGCTTCCGGGAGGCGTTTCGATGCAAAACCTTTCCCTCCTTGCCCGCTCTTTTCTCGAGGCATATTCTCAGGTGAACCCGGAGGTTTCCCGTGTGCTAATGGATGCGGGAGGGGGCCTTGTAGCCGAAGATGACCTTCTTTCACCCTGGCCCGGCCGATTGACCGTGCGGGATCCCGGGCCGCCGCGTATCCTCGATGCATTTCTCGTGGCCGATTCAGAGGGCGAGAGCCCCCGCGAGTTGAGGGTCATCTTCGACAGACCGTTGGATGTCACCTCCTTTCGGGTAGAGGGGAAGGAGGGTGAGCCCATTTCGGGACGGCTGTACCTTTCGGAGTTTTCCATGGCCGGAATATTCAGGACAGCGGGCCCCCTGGGAATCGATGCCGGAGAGAGCTTTGTCCTCACCTTCAGCGTCAACGACTTTCGGGGCAGGCACAGCGAGGTAGAGAGATCATTTATCGCAAGGGTCAGGCTCCTGGGTAGATAAAAACCCGAGGGGCCGGGGGGTTGCCAGCGTGGCGAGGGAGCCTGTCTGCAATATGGGGGTGAGGGGATGGAGATTTCTGCCGCCTTGACACGAAAGCGCCCCTCATTCGGCGCCCTTCTGACTCAATAGGAAAGACGTTTCCAACTCCACCACCCGCTCGATCTCGGCAAGCGAGAGAAGGAGGTTGAAAAATGCCGTGTTGAACTCGAACTGGGCCCGGGTGAGCCTCACCCGCGCGTCGAGAAGGTCGGTGATGGTTACGACCTTCTCCTTGTACTGGTTGTTGGTGATGCGCAGGTTTTCCTCGGCCTGTTCGATGGCGTTTTCCGTCACCTCGATCTGTCCGTTCGATATGCGGTACCTCTCCAGGGCTTTTTCGAGCTGCAGGTCGACCTCCTTTTCCAGATCCTTGAGCTCTTCCTCGCGCGCCAGCATTTCTTTCTTTTTCGCAGCCCTGTCGTGAGCGGTCCGGTAGCCCTCGAAGAGGTTCCACGACGCCAAGATCAACCCGCTCAGCTCCGTGTCGATGACAAAGAGCCCTCCCCTTCCATCGGGGGCAATGGAATCCCCGAGCCTGCGGTAGGTGAGCAGGAAGTCGACGGAAGGCCAGTACTCCCCTTCGATCGCGGCCACCTCGGATGTGTCGGCCAGAATAAGCGCCCGCAAGAACTTCAATTCGCTTCTTTTCTCGAACATCTCCTCTCTGAGGGCCCCCCTGTCGAGGACCAGCTCCGCCGGTGCGTCGGGCTTCTCCAGGATTTCATCGGGATCAAGCGGCCTCCCCATTATTCTCATGAGGGTCTCCCGGGCGGTTTTCAGGTTACTCTCCACCTGGAGCTGGGTGAAGCGGGCCGATGCAAGGTCGACCTCGACGCTCAAAAGGTCGTTTTTTGCGATCAGCCCCTCGCGGAAGCGCAGCTCCGAGTCCCTCTTTTGCCGTTCCAGAAGCTCCACCGCCTCCCGCGCCACTTCCAGGTTGCTGCTGGTCTTCAGAACATCTATGAAGGCCCTCTTTGCCTGGAAGATCACGTCCGAGGTCACGGCTTTCTCCTGATAGAGGTTCGCCTCGAAACGGTATTTCTCCTTATCGAGATTGTATTTGTCGATGAATCCCTTGAAGAGGTTGTACGATGCCTGCACAGTGAAAATGGAGGTATTCTTCGACGTGAAGAACACCTCCTCCTCCTGCCGGACAAAGGCGTACTCGACGTCGAAGGCGGGGTAGAATTCCGATCTCTGGGACTTTACCTGCTCACCCTGGGAGTCGCTCAGGAAACCGAACTGCTTTATTCTGTTGCTGTTTTCGATCGTGATGTTGACGGCTTCCTCGATTGTCAGCGACAGTGCCTGCGTGGTCCAGGTGAGGAGTATGAAGAGGTAGGCGATGGTTTTTTTCATCTCGTGCTCCTAAAGTGTCGTTACTCCCGTGGCCCGCTCTCTTTCCTCCTTTGCTCCATCCCGATGAAGAACGTGAGCAGGCTCGGAATCACAAAGACGGTGAATACCGTTGAAAGGGCGAGGCCGCCCAGGATCACGCTTCCCAGACCCCCGTAAAGCTCCGATCCGGGGCCCGGTGCTACCACGAGGGGCAGCATGCCGAAGATGCTCGTTGTGGCGCTCATGTAAATCGGCCTGAGCCTCGTCTTCACCGATTCCGTGATGGCGTCGTAGTGGTCCATGCCGTGCAGCCGGATGTTGTTCAATGCCTGGTGGACGATCAGGATGGCGTTGTTCACCACGATCCCGATGAGAATGACGAAGCCCAGCATGGTGAGAATGTCCAGGGGATGGGAGTGAAGGAAAAGGTTTATGAGCGTCAATCCGATGAACCCGCCCGCGGCGGCCAGGGGAACGGTGAACATGATCACCAGGGGGTATATGAAGTTGGCAAAGAGCGAGGACATGAGGAGATAGGTGATGACGGCAGCGAGGATGAAGTTGAACTGGAGGGCTCTCCTGGTTTCAGTCAGCTTGTCGGCTGCCCCGCTCATTCCCACTTCCACGTCTTCGAGCATCCCCCGGGCCTGCAGGGGATCGATGACTTTTTCATTGATGATCTCCATGCCCTCCTGCAGGGGGAGGGCTGGGGGCGGCGTCACCTGGAGGGTAACGGTCCTGTCCCTCTCCAGGTGCCTGACCTCGGTCATCCCGGCAGTTCGATTCAGGCTCGCAAGGGAGCTCACGGGAACCACCTTTCCTCCCGGGGTCACCATGAGAGCGCGGTAGAGGTCCTCGGGGGTCGAGATATCCTTTTCCAGCCCTCTCAGGACGAGGTCTATCTTTTTCTCTCCTTCCTTCTTGAACTCCCCCACTTTTCTGCCGTCCATCATGACATCGAGGGCCACGCCGAGCTCTTGGGCGCTCATGCCCGATGCCTTCAGGCGGTCCCTGGCCGGCACCAGCTGCACCTCCGGGTACGAGAGCTCGAGGGAGGGGATCGGCCGGATCTGGGCCTGGGGGATCTGCTGCTTGATCGACCCGAACATGGCCCCGGCGACCTGGACGACGCGTTTGATGTCGGCCGAGCTGATGTCCACGTCTATGGTCCTTGCCCTCCCGAGCCTCGTCTGGAAGATACCGGCCTGGTTGCTCACCCCGAACATCCCGGGAATTTTTGTGATAACGCCGGAAAAGAGGGGAACGAGCTCTCCCGCCCTCTGTATGTGCTCGCTCGTGGCCCCGAAGAGCATGATGGACTCCGTGCCGACGTAGAAGAGGTTTTTTATGGAAGGGAAGCCGTCGGTGTCGTGACCGATGTGAGGCTCGATGGAGCCGTGGATGTAGTTTCCAATGTCCTGCCTCTCCTCGTAAGAGAGGCCGGGCGGGGGGACGAGGATGCTGATGACCAGGTTCCTGTTGCCCTGGGGGAGATATTCCATCTTGGGGAAGAGGAGGATGGCGGTAATGATGGAGAAGGCGGTGAGGCCCAGAACCGTCGCGGCACGGGTAAAGGTGCTTTTCAGGGAGAGCCGCACGAGCCCCATTATCCAGTCGACGAGGCGGTTCCCCAGGTCGACCACCCTCTTTCCCCTGACGACCACCTTTCCTTCCGTCAGGGTAAAGAGCTGTTTCGACACCATGGGGATAACGGAGACCGACACGATCAGGCTCAGTGTCACGGCGCAGCTCACCGCTATGGCGATGTCCCGGAAGAGCTGGCCTGCCTCCTCCTTGATGAAGACGACGGGCAAAAACACCGCCACCGTGGTGAGGGTCGACGCCAGAATTGCCCCCCAAACCTCCCGGGAGCCGTCATAGGCCGCATCGAATGCCTTCTTTCCCATTTTCCTGTGGCGGTCGATGTTCTCGAGGACCACGATGGCGTTGTCAACGAGCATGCCCACGGCGAAGGAGATTCCCGCGAGGCTGATGACGTTCAGGTTTCTGCCGAAGGCGCTCATGAATATGAAGGCGCCGAAGATGCTGATGGGGATGGCCGTTGCCACCACGACCGTGGAGGAGACACTCCTCAGAAAAAGAAGGAGCACGGTTATGGCGAGGACGCCGCCGATGAGAATGTTCTGTTTCACCAGGTTGATTGCGCCCCTTATGTATGGCCTCTGATCGTAGACCCAGTCTAAGTAGACCCCCTCGGGGGACAGCTTCTTCTCGTTGAGCCAGGTTACCACCTCGTTTGCCCGGTCGGTCATCGCAAGGACATTCGTTCCCGGTTCCGGTTTTACCCCCACGGCGATGCCTTCCCTGCTGTTGTGGATCATCGCAACGGTGCGCTTCTCGTAGCCGATCGAAACCGATGCCACGTCCGACAGGAGGATCCTGTTCTGGCCGGTGGATTTGACGATGATCCTTCCGATCTCCTCGACCGTTTTGAACTCTCCCACCGTCCGTATCCGGAAGTCACGCCTCCCGACCCCCATGATGCCGGCAGAGACGTTCACGTTCTCGCTACGGAGGACGTCGATCAGGTCCGTTACCGTAAGACCATAAGAGGAGAGCCTCTCGGGACGGATGGTTATGTGCATCTCCGTTTCCGTGCCGCCCCCGATGAAGAGGTCGGCCACACCCTCGACCCTTTCCAGATGCTGCCGTACCTCGTTTTCGAAAAAAGTCCTGTATGTGCTGATCGGCCGGTCATTGTTTTCCTTCGTTTTGAGGATCATCCATATGACGGGAGACGTGGCGGCGCCGGTGGCGTTGATAATCGGCTTCTCCACGTTTTCGGGATAGGATGGGACTTCGTTCAGCTTGTTCGATACCCGGAGGAGTGCATCGTCAACGTCCGTCCCGATCTGAAAACGCAGGGTAACCGTTCCCTGGTTGTTGATCGAGGAGCTTTCCATCTCGATGAGTCCGGGAATCCCCTTGAGGACGTCCTCCTGCTCCTCCACGATGTCCCGCTCTATTTCGTAGGGGGTGGCTCCCGTCCAGACCGTGGTGACCGTAATTTCCGGCTCCGTGACCGTCGGGGTCAGCTGGTAGGGCATGCTGGAGAGCCCTATCCAGCCGAAGAGCAGCACGAAGATAACCCCCACGATGATCGTTACCGGTTTCCGTATGGAAAAACTTATGAGATCCACTTGTCTCCCCGACCCTTCAGTTTACGCCGGTAAGGCCGGCTCTTTTGCAGCATCCACCCGTTACCCTTCCGATCTATCTCACCGGGCCTGGTCGATGGCGACGTCCTGCCCGTCCCGTAACCTTTCGTTTCCTTTCACCACCACCGGCATGCCCTCACGCAGCCCCTCCCCATTCACGCCGGCCTCGAGCCCCCTGTATCCGAGCACCGTTACCGGGATCATCTGCGCTTTTGACTCGGCTACGGTGAAGACGGCGGTGGTCCCGAAAACGGTGACGATGGCATCGCGGGGCACGATGAGGGACTCAACCTTCTCCCCCTCGGGAAGACTTGCTTTCGCCTCCATACCCTCGAGGAGGGGATAGTCCGTTTTGATTCTGATCTTTACGGGAAATGTCCTCGTCGATATATCCCCCATCGGGATGATGGCGAAAACCCGGCCTGTGAATTGCCTTCCCCCCGCAGAGACCTCGACCTCCATTTTCTCCTCCACGAGGCTGATAATGCTGGAAGGAACGTCGACGACGATGTCATAGCTATTTCTCTTCGCAATCGTTGCAACCTTTACCCCGGGATCGAGCCACTCCCCCCTGTCGGCGAATTTCTTTATGACCACCCCGTCGAAGGGAGACCGGATCGTTTTTTTCTCCAGCTCGATCTTCAGCTGTTCCACCTCGTTTTCGAGGGAGGCCGTCTTTCTTTCAAACGTCAAGACCTTGAACCGGTAGTCGTCGTAGGTCTGCTCCGCTACCGATTCCTCCCGGTAGAGATTCTCTATCCTTTTGAGGTCTATCTGCGCCTTTTCGAGCTCTGTCCGCGCCTCTTCGTAGTTGGCGACCACCACCTCCATCCTCTTTTCGAGAATTTCCGAGTCCATTTTCAAGAGGGTCTGGCCCTGCTTTACCACCTGCCCCTCTTCGAACAGGACATCGTTTACGCTCCCGCTCACCTCGCTGGAGAGGTCTGACACCTGGCTGAAATAGACGCTGCCGGTAAATTCGGCGTAGGGAGAGAGCATCCCGGTTTTTACCTGCGAGACAACCACCAGTGCAGGCGGCATTCCCTTCTTCTCCTTCTCTGCCCTGGATTCGGTGAGCCCGGCTTTCGAGAGCATGGCGGCCGCTGCGAGAGCACCGGTGACGGCGAAAAGAGAGATTTTGCGTTTCCTTGACATCATTTTCCTCCTGCTGACTTCCTCGTTCTTGCTTTCCGGTTTTTCTTGAGGGTCCCGTGCATGAAGATATCGACGAAGAGGGCTATGCTTCTTTCCATCTCCTTTTTCTGCAGGTTTTTCCCGCGCAGTATCTCTTCGCTGAGGAAGTAGGAAAAGATGCTCCGTAAAAACAGCCGCGCGCCATCTTCCGGGGGGAAGCTCCTGATCGTTTCCGAATCCTGCAGCTTCTTCATGTACTCCCCGAGGATACGGACCATCTCATCAACGAAGCCGGTGTGAACGTCCCGTACCTTCTCGGGGTAGAGGTTGAGCTCCGAGAGGATGATCTTCACCAGCGACTTTCTCTCCCGCAGTGTCTCGAGAAACTGCAGGCCGATCGTATTGAGCGCCTCGGGGTACGGCATCGTTTCGAGATCGGGCCCCAGCTCCTTCAATTTTGGCAGGAAGGTGTACCGCTTCAAAACCTCTTCGAAGAGCTTTTCCTTTGAACCGAAGTGCCGGAACAGGGTGAGCTCCGTTACACCCGCTCTCGTCGATATCTCTCTCGTCGTGGCCCCGAGGTAGCCTTTTTCCGAGATGAGGCTCAGGGTTGCCCTCAAAAGCTTCTCTTTTGTATCCAGTGGCATCATAATGTAAGTATTTACTTACTATAATTGCATGTCCCTGTCAATTACTATGATACACCCCCCGTTCCCTGTGGGAAGGCAGGTGCGTGGGAGGGATTGTCCTGCCCCTTTCCGCCGGGAGGAAGCTGGCTGCAAGGGACAACGTCTTATCCAGGTTTTTACGAGATTATAAGATGACGACCCTGTTTTTTGTGGGAAAATAACAGGGGAAAACGACCGGTTTGCGCGGGGCTTGTAAGGAGGGGGTGAGCTAAACTGGAACACTTCTTTGATGACGGTCACACGGTCCTCTTCGTCTACGGGACACTCAGGACCGGTCAGCGGTATCACCCTGTCATTCAAAAGAGTGTCGTCTATCGGGAAGCGTGTGTCCTGAGAGGGTACGCCATGTTTGACGACGGGAGGGGCTACCCCCTCCTGGTGGAAGGTAAAGAGGGCGATTCGCTGGTGGGGGAGCTCCTGGTTTTGCAGGATCCCGAAGGAGAGCTCCTTCGCCGCGTCGACGAGATCGAGGGTGCCGGTGGTGAGGTACCTTACGCTTTGCGCCTCTACCGCAGAGAAAAGGTCGAGGTGAAAGACGGCATCTTCGCCTGGCTCTACGTTTACAACGGCCCTGTTGAAGAGGGCGCCAGGATGATCAGAGACTGGGTTGACGGGAAAACACCATGATCGAGGCGATTGTTTTCGATTTCGGCAACGTCATTTACCGCTTCGACAGAGAGCTGTTTCTTGCGAAGCTGGCCCCCCACACGGATATTTCCTTAGAGGAGCTCTTCACCCGCCTGTACGGCTCCGACATTCCGCGCCGGTACGAGACGGGGGCGATAACGTCCGATGAGTTTTTTCTGTTGACCTGTAATCAGTGCGGGGTGTCGATTCCACGGCATGCCTTCATCGAGGCGTTCAACAGCATGTTTACCCCCATCCCCGGCATGTCTGAGCTGATACGCTCCCTGAATGGCCGGTACCGCCTGGGACTCCTTTCCAATACCAACGAGTGGCATTTCGAACACACCATACGCAGGGCGAACGTGTTCGGCCTCTTCGAATCTGTCACGCTCTCCTACCGGGTGGGGGAGATGAAGCCGGGCGCCGGGATCTACCGTGACGCCCTCGGTCAGCTCAACCTTCCTCCTGAGCGGTGCGTCTACGTGGACGACGTGAGAGAGTATGCCCTTGCTGCCGCGGATATCGGCATGAAGGGGATTCACTTCACGACACGAGAATCGCTCATCGAATCGCTAAGAGAGATCGGCGTAACGGTTTCCGGTTGACGGTCGTGTTACTGCGGGCTGTTTCCCCCGTGGATCCCGTCGAGGATGGAGGAGACCTCATCCGGGTCCGATGACGGCTGCCTGCAGGTATAGCCCACGCAAATGTAAGCGGTGGGCTTGCCCTCCTTTCTCACCATCTGCTCCGTGAAGGGAAGGTCATTTACGACGTTACCTGTTTTCGCGTCGTCCAGGAGAATCACCGTTTTTGCGGGAAGAAAGCGGGGTCGAACCGGGGCGAGCAGGCGTCCCGTGAGCTCCTCGTCGGGGGAGCCGACGACGACGACGTGAAGGGGGGGAGAGAAGTGGCTGATGGCTGATGAGAGCAGGTAGGGCACGGATCCCGGTGCCTTCCTCGCCATGGAGCTGAAGTACCTGAGCGTTTTCCGGGCTTCTTCGACGAGCTGCCCGTCCTCCGTATACCGAGAGAGTCGGATAAGGTTCATCGCCGCCACGGAGCCCGGTGACGGCTCGACGCTGTCGTAGTCCTCTTTGACCCTGATGATAAGGTACGGGTCGTGCCCCTCTTCCGTCATGAAATAGCCCCCCATTTTTCCGTCCGAAAATCGAGAGATCGCCTCCCGGGCGAGCCTGACTGCCCAGCGAAGGTACTCCCCGTCGAGGGACGCCTCGTAGAGGTCGATCAGTCCCTGGGTCAGGAACGTGTAGTCGTCGGCCATACCCGGAACCTCCCTGCTTCCGTCGCGCCATCGCCTGTAGAGTTGCCCGGTTTCTTCGTCGTAGAGGTTTTTCCTGATGAAGGCCGCCGCCTTCACGGCCGCATCCAGGTATTTTTTTTCATCCAGGGCCTGGTGGGCGGCGGAAAGGGCCGATATGGCCAGTCCGTTCCACGAGGTGATGATCTTGTCGTCGAGGAGGGGCCGCGGTCGCCCTGACCGTGCCGCGAGGAGCTTCTCCTCCCCGTCCCGGATGATATCGGCTATCTTATCTTGTGGCACGCCGTGTTCCCCCGCCAGCTCCCTGTCCGTTCGTGCGGCATAGAGGACATTTTTCCCTGGAAACTCGCCCATGGGGTCGTAACGGACGTTCCCCTCCTCTTCCACCCCGTACCGGGAGCAGAAAATCTCCCCCCTTTCCTTCCCCAGCGCCTGGAGGATCTCCTTTTTTTCCCAGACGTAAAATGCCCCCTCCTTCAGGTGCCCGATATCGTCATGGGGAAAGCGGTCAGCGAGAAAAGGGGGGAGGCTGTCTGCGTCCTCGGCCGAGTAAAATCCGCCTCCGTCGTGGTGAAGCTCCCCCAGCAGGTAAGCGAGGGTCTTTTCCGCTACATTCGCGAAGAAGTCATCCCCGCTGAGCTGGTATGCTTCCAAATAGGTTTTTGCGAGCTGGGCGTTGTCATAGAGCATCTTCTCGAAGTGGGGCAGGTGCCACCGCTCGTCCGTCGAGTACCGGTGAAACCCCCCGCCGAGGTGGTCGAAGATTCCTCCTTCGGCCATCTTCCTGAGTGAGAAGAGGGACATATCCAGGGCGGCATTCCCCTTTTCCCCGGACCCGGGGGTGGTCATCGCGTGGACGCGGTATCTCAGGAGGAACTGATGAACCACCGGAACGGGAAATTTCGGGGCTCCGCTGAAGCCGCCGTGGCGCGGGTCGAAGGATGCGTTGATGGACTCGAAGCCGTCGTGAATCCATTTCTCCTGGAACTCACCCGCCTCTTTCGAGCCCGACAAAAATCCCCGGACGGAGGAGACGATCTCATCGGAGGAGGAGTCTATCTGCCTGCGCCTTTCGGGGTCGTTCCACGCCTTCCCGATTTCCTCGATGAGGTCGACCCAGCCGGGAGAGTTCAACCGTTGCTCCGGGGGGAAATAGGTCCCCCCGAAAAAGGGTTTGAGCTCGGGCGTGAGGAAGACGTTCAGGGGCCATCCCGCCGACCCCGTCAGGGCGGTTACGACGGTTATGTAGATTTTGTCGATGTCCGGCCTCTCCTCCCTGTCGAGCTTGATGCAGACCAGGTGCCTGTTCATCACCTCGGCGACGCCGGGGTCGGAAAAGGATTCCTTCTCCATCACGTTGCACCAGTGACAGGTGGAATACCCGATCGATAGGAGGATCGGCTTGTTTTCCCTCGCGGCCTTCCTGATCGCCTCCTCCCCCCAGGGGTGCCACTCCACGGGGTTGTAGGCGTGCTTCAGAAGGTAGGGGCTTTTTTCGTTGATGAGATTATTGGGCTTCCCATCCCTGTTTCCGCTCATTGTGCGTCCCCCCTTTTTTTATTTCGGAGCAGATATTTTTCGCAACGGTTGTACACTATTAGATGGGCCGGGGAGGGATTCGGTTCCCCGGACGCAACGGGAGGCAATGGAGAAAAAGAAAAATATTCTCATCACGGGCCCTCCGGGTGTCGGGAAGACCACGATTGCCCTGAAGGTCTGGCGTGAACTGGAAGGCCTCGCGCCGGCCGGTTTCATCACCGGCGAGATACGGGAAGGGGGCGTGCGGAAGGGTTTTTCCCTGCTCGGTCTCGACGGGAGCAGGGGGACTCTCGCCCACGTGGATATCATTAGCCCCTTCAGGGTCGGAAAGTACCGGGTAGACGTGAAAGGGTTCGATGGGTTTCTCGAAAAGCTCTCCCTGCCCGAGCAGGTATCCCCGCTTCTTATCATAGATGAGGTCGGCAAAATGGAGTGCTTTTCCCGCATCTTTACGAAACAGGTCCTCGGGATCCTCGAGGACGGGAGCAAGGTCGTCGTCGCCACCGTTGCCATGCGGGGGGCGGGGCTTATCGCCGACCTGAAGGAGAGGGACGATGTGAGCCTCTTTTCGGTGAGCAAGCGCAACAGGGATACAGTTTTTCCCCTCGTCCTTTCGGCGGTGCGTGCCGCCCTCGGTCCCCCTTAGGCGGGTTCTCTCCGGGTGTTCGTTAGTCGAGGGGATTTCCGCAGTGGAGTCGTGCCGGTTCCTCAGGATCCCTTCGGTCCCCGCATGGCCCGGAGGATTTTCTCTGCCCGCTCCCTTCCCGCGCTGTTAAGGTCCCGGTGCTCGGTCTCGAGGCCTCTTTTCAGGAACAAAACGAGTGCATCCTCGGTTTTTTTGAGAAAATGCATTTTCCACCCGTCGTCGGGCGCTTTTTCCGCCCAGAGCTTCCGGGGTCCCTCGTTTCCCCCTTCGGCGAGGTACCAGTCCTTGATGTATTCGAAGCCGGCGTTGAAGAGGAGAAAGCCGAGGGGCGTCGCGGCAGGCGGGACCTGCGCATAGAGCCCCCTCAGGGTATCCCTGTGGACGGGGTCTGTGCCCTCGTATGAAACCATGAGGTGTCCCCCCCGCGGTATGAGGCCGCCGAGGTGCCGGAAGAGTTCCCCGTCGATGGCCGCGTCGTCGAGCCTCAGGGTGGCACCCTCTCCGTCCCCCTTTCCCGTCAGGCTCACCGCCTCCGTGTAAATCAGATCCATCCACGGTTGAATTTTACCCCTGTTCCCCCAGCTGAAAATCCCTTCTATGACAGGCCTGTCGGAGAGGTTTCCCGCGGCGTCCCCGAGGTAGAGCTTTATCCCCCTCCAGCCGCTGAGCCTGAGCTGTTTCCCCTCGCCGACGTGAAGGGAGTAACCCTTCAGGCGAAACGCCTCCAGCCTTTTTTTCAGATCCCCGTCGTTTTTCATAGCGGACAGACCATCTCTTTCAGCTCTCTGTTGAAGACCCGGTCGTTTTCCCCGTAATCGATGGGGGATTCGATGAGGTGGATTCCCTCCTCGTTCAGGCACCGGGAAAGGAGGGGACCCAATTCGGCGGTTTTTTCGATGCGGTGTCCCCGTGCGCCGTAACTTTCGGCGTATTTGACGAAATCGGGGTTCCCGAAAAAGAGTCCGAAATCCTCGAAGCCCATCCCCCGCTGCTTCCAGTGGATCATTCCGTAACCGTTGTCGTTTAAGAGGAGAATGACGAGGTTCAGCTTCATCCTCACCGCGGTTTCCAGCTCCTGGGAGTTCATCATGAACCCCCCGTCCCCGACGATTGCCAGGATCTTCCGGCCGGGGTGGACCAGGCGTGTGGCCATTGCAGCGGGCAGCCCGCCCCCCATCGAGGCCAGCGCGTTGTCCAGGATGAGCGTGTTCGGCTGGCTGGCCTTGTAGTTCCTGGCAAACCAGATTTTGTACATCCCGTTGTCCAGGACCACGATCCCGTTGTCGGGCATCACCTCCCGCACGTCGGCCACGATTCTCTGGGGCAGGGGAGGGAACCCTTCGTCGGAGGCTTTTTCCTCGATGTGGCTCTCGAGCAGACCCTTTATCCTCAGGAAGTAGGAAAAATCCCAGTGTTCCTGTTTCTCGATCGCCTCTTTCAGCTGCCAGATTGCGTTTGCAACGTCACCCACCACCTCGAGCTGGGGAAAGTAGATCTCGTTGACCCGTGCGGAGAAAAAGTTGACGTGGATGACCTCCGTGCCGCTCTGGTGCATGATGAAGGGCGGTTTTTCGACGATGTCGTGGCACACGTTGATGATCAGATCCGCCCGGTCGATGGCGCAGTGTATGAAGTCGTCGTCGGAGAGGGCCGCCGTTCCGAGAAAGAGAGGGTGGGTCTCATCGATGACGCCCTTACCCATCTGGGTGTTCAAAAAGGGTATTCCTGTCTTCTCCACGAACCCCATGAGCATGTTCGATATCATCCTCCTGTTCGCCCCTGCGCCGATCAGCAGGAGGGGATGCTCTGCCCCCTCGATCATGGCGACGGCCTGGGCCGAGGCCTTGGCGTCCGCTGCGGGCCTTCTTGCGGCCCGAACGGCCAGGGGGCGCGCGTCTGCCGACTCGGTTGAGATATCCTCGGGAAGCTCGAGGTGGACGGCGCCGGGCCTCTCCTCTTCCGCGCTCCGGAATGCTTCCCGCACGAGGGCCGGGATAGCGTTTCCGCTTATGATCTGCTTGTTGAACTTGGTCACGGGATTCATCATCTCGATGGTGTCAACGATCTGAAAGTCCCCCTGCTTGCTCTTCTTCACGGGCTTCTGGCCCGTTATCATGAGCATGGGGATCCCTGCGAGCTGCGCGAAGGCAGCCGCCGTCAGGAAGTTCGTCGCCCCGGGACCCACCGTGGAGAGGCAGACCCCCGTCTGACCCGTGAGCCTCCCCCAGGTTGCCGCCATGAAGCCGGCTGCCTGCTCGTGGCGCGTGACGATGAACTCTATGCGGGATTTTCTCAAAGACTCCATGAAATCCAGGTTCTCTTCGCCCGGGACGCCGAAGATGTATCGCACCCCTTCGTTCTCCAGCGCCTCGACGAAGAGGTCGGATGCTTTTACCCTGTGCAATGTATCAGGCATACCCCATACCGTGAGTAGTGTGCGCTTTTTGTGTATCTCCTTATTTTGATTACTTTTTCCCGAATCTGTTTCAACATCGGCACATTTGCCCTTTTTANNGTGGCGAATGTTGACCCTTTTTTGAAAAGGAGATACCCTACGGTTGCCGGCGAAAATGCGCCGAACGCCCTGCCTGCCGCCGTGGCGGGCACGGTACTCGAGAGGGAGGCTGTGACATGACCTACGATGAGAGGCTGGAGAGGGTTTCGTTGCTTTCCCGCGCTCTCGAGAAAAACCGTGATACGCTCGTTTCGATGGCAGTCAGAAGTCTCCGGTTTACCGCCAGCGACTGCATGAACGAGGTCGATGTCACCGTCGAACGCCTGAGGATGTACGACGGGGCGAGGGCATTTCTCGAGGGCAGGGTCCCCCTTGCGGGGCCGGGGTCGCGCGTGGCCCTCATGCTGTCGTACAACGGCAGCGCCTGGCTGAACACGGCCATAACCTCCCTGTACATGGTCGGGAACAGGGTTACCGTGAAGTTTTCCTCGAGGGGCTCAGATATCATGGGTCTTACGGAATCGATGTACCGGCCCATTTTCGGGGATGATATCACCTTCTACGGGGGGAGCGGCAGATCCTTCATCGAAGGTTCCCTGAAAGACCCCGATATCTCCTCCATCGCGGTTTTCGGATACGACGAGAACATGCTCCCTTACCGGGAAGCGGTCGAAAGGAGGGGGAAAAAATTCATCTTCGAGGGGCCGGGGCAGGACCCCTTCATCGTATTTTCCGATGCCGACCTCTCCCTTGCCCTCGGCGACCTCATGACGTCGAAGTTTTCCTATTCGGGCCAGACCTGCACCGCACCGAAGAGAATATTCATTCA
>WVXK01000056.1:37602-47428 GCA_011773515.1 Deltaproteobacteria bacterium | reverse complement strand
GGGAGCGACGATTATCTCGGGAGGAAGGATCGAGGGAAACCTCATTTACCCGACCGTGGTGAGGGATGCGGCGGATCACATGCTGGGAATGCGGGAGGAGGTGTTCGGGCCCGTCGCGTTCACCACCCCCTTCGATACGAAGGATGAGGTGCTGAAAAGGGCGAAAGACCACAAGTACGGGCTCAGGGCGGCTGTCTTCGGCGGCGGCGAGGCGGAGGAGGTTGCCCGTACCCTGAAGGGCGGAGACTACTGCCACCCCGTGCCGGATTACACCTTCGGCAGCTTCGGGACGATTGCGCTGAACCAGACCAGGGCCGAGTCCTGGAGAGGCGCCTTCGTCGTGAAAGCCGTGGGGGGGTACGGCTATTCGGGCTGGATATGGGAGACGGCTGACGGCAGGTTCCGGATGAAGCAGGGGCCGAAGCTGTTGAGCCTGGAGACCTCCAGGGAGCCCTGATGGAGGCCGATGGTGAGGCCCTGTCGCCCGAGAGTGCGGTGGGGGGGCCCGCGTTATCCTTCTTCTCTGTGTCCCCCGTTGCGGGTATAATTGAGACGGTGTACATATAGGCCATCCGGCTGCCGATATAGTATGTGAGGCCCTGATCCGGGCAGTCGGCGGGATAGACAACGGCCGGTTAGAGCCGGTCTTGAACGGGAAAGACGAAAGCGGGGAAGGTGGACCATATGGGGACCATACCGGGCAGTATCGTAAAGGCGCTTTCACTGGTGGCTATCTGGCTTTTCATCGTGTCCTGCGGGGACACGAGCAGCGCTCCACCGGGAAGGCCGGATATCCAGGTGGGCCCGTCGGCACATGATTTCGGGGACGTAGATTTCGACAAACCTTCCTCTCCTCTCGAAGTTACCATCTTAAACTCGGGGACCTCCAGCCTGATCGTGTCGGATATCGCCCTTACCGATACGAGGAATTTCACGCTGGACACGGGCGGCGGCTCGAGCCCCTGCAACAGTGTCACCCCGGTACTGTCTCCGGGTAGAAACTGCACCGTCGGGGTAGCCTTCAAACCGAAATCGCTCGGGACGGTGAACGGCGGCCTCATCGTAACCTCCAGTGACCCCGGTGAACCGTTAGCCGGGACCGTTCTCGCCGGCAACGGCATTCCTCTCCCGTCATTCGGTATTTTCCTCCCAACCGGTCAGGACATCGGAAACAACACCACCAATTCAGTCGTTCTCGGTGATGTCGATGGTGACGGTGATCTCGATATCGTGGAGGGAAACAACCTGGAGAACCTGGTCTGGCGGAACGACGGGGCGGGCGTCTTCCCGGTGACCTTTACGGACTCGGGCCAGAGCCTTCAGGTTTCCGGGTCCGGGAGAACGATTGCACTGTCACTTGGCGATGTCGATAATGATGGAGACCTGGATCTCATTGAGGGCAATGAATTAAACAACATCCTCTGGACCAACCGGTCTGTGCCGGATAATCTCCCCGGGATCTTCATCGATACGGACCGGTTCCTGGGAAACAGGACCGCGATCACTACTTCTTTAGCCCTTGGCGACGTGGACAGGGATTTTGCTCTCGATATTGTGGTTGGAAATAGGGGGGAGGTAAATCAGGTGCTGATAAATGACGGGTCGGGCCTGTTTGCCGATCTGCCGCAGGGCTTCAACGAACCCAGCGACACGCGCTCTGTCGCCCTGGGGGATCTGGACAGCGATGGCGACCTCGATATCGTCGTGGGTAACTTCATCCAGCCCAACCAGGTGCTTTTCAAAGATGGATTTGGATTCTTTACCAACTCCGGCCAGAACCTTGGCGACCCGAATACCGTGTCCGTTGCACTCGGTGATGTGGACGGCGACGGGGACCTCGATATCGTGGCGGGAAACGAAAACCAGTTAAACCGCGTCTGGTTGAATTTCAACGACCGCACGGGCCTTCCCACCGGAGTATTCGTCGAAAAGCTTCAGCCGAACTTTACGGCGAGTGCCACCAGTTCGATCGCCCTCGGCGACGTGGAGGGCGACGGGGATCTCGATATCGTCGAGGGGAACTTCGGTCAGCCGAACCGTATCTGGTTAAACGACGGGCTGGGCAACTTCACTCCCGACATACAGGCTCTGGGGAGCTCCAACACAACATCGCTCGACCTCGGAGATGTTGACGGAGATGGCGACCTGGACATCGTCGAGGGCAATTTTGGAGAACCAAACCGGGTCTGGCTGAATCAGCCCTAGTAACCGGAAACAATCCATCCCGAAAGTTTTCGCTCATCTTTCATCCCTTTCCAAACGGATAAGTGTCGATTCAATCCAGACCGGGTGCAGGATTTCGGCGGCCTCGCCCACATACCACCCTTTTTTCGCAGCTGTCACAAGCATTTTCATATCCCGCAACAGCCATCCTGTGCCGCACCCTGAATGGGTAATTATTTACACACAGGGAAATATATTTCACATTTAGGCGCGGGTTTTTCTCATCAGGCCAATCTATTTAAAATAAAAAACAATAAAAACAAGTATTTAGGTTGTGGCACGGGAGTTGCTATTAAAATAGAGGTGGCAACCCCGATCTGGGGATAAGAAGGCCCGGGAGGAAAGATATGGCCCGTTCAAAGGGGATCGTGAACAGCGTTAAGTCTTCTCTGGAGATTTATTGGAGGAACGTGAGGATCTACTGGTTGAGAAGGCAGCTATTCGCTCTCGAGAGGCGCAGGCAGTCAGAGGGCGCCAGGCGATAGGCCCGCCTCACGCCAACAACTGATATCTCCACCCGGTTTCACGGCGGAAATCCCGCTATATACGCAAACAGAAAATATTCCCGCTGACCGAAGAAAACAGCCGTTTGCGACAGAAGCATGGAAGGTCGGGGGGGGCCGCTTGCGGTTTGCTGCCTGCTGAATCCCTGAAACATTATGTTTCATCTTATTGGAACGCGAAATGAACACTACGAAGAAGAGGTGTGGGTAATGGAACATGCCGAATTAGCACAAGAACTCGTGAATGATTTCCGGGACCAGCACAGAAAGATCTGTGCCATGCTCATCAAGCTCGAAGGGTCTCTCAAGGCAAAAAATGTGCGGGATGCACGCGAGATCCTGGGAAAAATAAACAACATGTCCGGGCCGCATATCCGGTTTGAGGAGGAGTGTTTCTACCCCGAGCTGAAAAGGATCATGGGTGACTACATAGACCGTTTCTACATGGAGAACGACATGCTGATCCACACGGTCCGCTCTTTCTTCTCCCTCCTGGAGAAGGGAACGCTGACCGACCAGGAGGTATTCCAGTCTGTCGACGCCGTGAGAATGCTTCTCGTCCACGTCTGCAATTCGGAGGGGCTCCTGGTTTTGTGCGAGATGCTGGAGAAAAAGGTAATAGAGAGGTTGACGGAAAAGAGCGATGCCTGCAAAAAAGACGGTGTTCCCATGCTCAAGTGGGCCGACACGATGCGGGAAGTAAGGAGAGTCGCGTGACGTGATTTACCGTTTATTGTGCGGATACGGGTCTTCCCGGCCCGGATCCGCATTTCCCCCCTTTTTTCCCGATACTCTTTGTACGGACAAGCCATCTCTAATAGAATAAAGGAAAGCGACACAAACCTTCGTTCTGTGCACGGTGTGGGCCGTCCCGGCTTTGCCGGGAAATGCTAACAGCAGAGCGAGAAAAAGGGAGGGTTTTCGGTTATGAAGCGTTTCAGATGGCAGATCGTCCTTGGTGTTTCCCTCTTTGTAACCTCTATCTTCTTCTACCTGCTCCACTATGTGATCTTCAAGGATGCCCATCACATTTTTCTCTACATGATCGGTGATTTCGGGTTCCTTGCGATCCAGGTGCTCTTCGTGACCCTCATCGTCGACCAGCTTCTCAGCACCAGGGAGAAACGGGCCATGATGGAGAAGATGAACATGGTGATCGGCACCTTTTTCAGCGAGGTGGGCACCGATCTCATGCGGGCATTCTTCGAGTTCGACAGGAACGTGAATATGTTGCGGGACGATCTCGCCGTGAGGGCCGGATGGACGGAAAGGGACTTCAACCGGGCTGCCAGACACATCAAGAATGTCCGCCACGAAATAGACAGCAGGCAGGGGAACCTTGAATTCCTCCGCAGCTTCCTGATCGGGAAGAGGACCTTCATGCTCAGGCTTCTGGAGAACCCGATCCTGCTCGAGCACGATTCCTTTACCCATCTTCTGTGGGCCGTGTTTCACGTAAAAGACGAGCTCGCCAGCCGGGATAAGTTAGTCAACCTTCCCGAAAATGACCTGGACCATCTCAGCGAGGATATCCACCGGGCCTACAACCACCTCATAGCGGAGTGGATCGAATATATGCGGCACCTGAAGAAGGACTATCCCTATCTCTTCTCCCTTGCCGTCAGGACGAACCCCTTCGACACGGATGCGCGGGTGGAGATAGCGTGATTGATGTGGATGAGCGTCTCCCCCGGCTGTTGCCGATGGCTAAACGTGGTTTCTCAGCTTCAGTTCCAGGGGGTGCGGGTTCAAAAAGTACTGTGTTTTCAGGTAGGGCTCGTCATATTTGCGCACGTAATGGTTGACCAGCGTTATGGGGACGACCAGCGGGTAGGTGCCGTCGCGGTAAAGCTGGATTATCTCCAGAAGCTCCTGCTTCTCGTCTTTCGTGAGAACTTTTTTGAAGTACCCCATTATGTGCTGGAGCACGTTTGCATTCTTGCGATTCGTAGTCATCAGCCTCATGGCATCCATGAGGAGTTCCTGGTATCTGGCGTAGAGCTCGGATAGCGGCACCTCCTTCGCCCGCGCCACGAGCTTCCCCGCGGTCCGGTAATGATTGTGGCTGTGGGAGAGGAGAAGGAGCTTGTGCCGTGTGTGGAACGAAACGAGCGTGCCCCTGTTCATCTTTTGAGAAACTGCCTCCCGCCATCTCATGAGGGTGAAGATGCGCTCGATGAAGTTCTCCCTGATCCGGGGATCGTGGAGCCGCCCGTCATCTTCCACCGGTATGAGGGGGAAGGTGTCCATGAATGCCCGCGCGAAAATGCCGGTTCCCGTTTTACTGGGGACGCCGTTTTGGTCATAGACCTTTATCTGCCGCATCCCGCTGCTCGGGGACTTGCTCTTGAATATGAATCCGCAGAGCCCCTCCCCGCCGAGCCCTGTTATGCGTTTCCTCGCCCACCCGAGCATTCTCTCCGTGTGGTCTATGCCCGTCTTCGTGGTCACGAGGCGCGGGGAACCCGGATCCCCGATGAGGCGGAAGGATTCCCTCGGCGTCGGAAATCCCGCTTCCACCTCGGGGCAGACGGGCACGTAGTCCACGTAATTGCCGAGTGTGTCCGTGAGGAAGCGGTCGAGCTGGTGGTTGCCGTCATAGCGGACCCGTTCCCCGAGAAGGCAGGTGCTGATACCTATTTTCACCCTCTTTTCCATAACTCCTTGTCCGTCATGCGTTTCGTCGTGGTCTTTCAATGCTCAGCATAGCCCATTCACGGGCGCATCTGCTCAATTTTTTTCACGTACCCGTCGGCGTCGAACTTCCGCCTGAGCCCTTTGTCGTTCATGTAGCGTATCGTTCCGAAGATGGGACGCTTGCCCCAGGGCCTGTCGTGCTTTCCGAAGCACCAGGCGACGCCGGTAAACCCCCCCGGATCCCTTCCGTCTATTTCATACCGGTTGTTCAGGAAAAGGGCAATGGCGAAGGCCTCCTCCGGTTTCTTCGTCCACTCCAGTATCTTTTTTCCCCAGTACATCCGCATATATCCGTGCATCTTCCCCGTGAGGACCATCTCTTTCTGGGCGGCGTTCCAGTAGGGGTCGTGGGTCCTTCCCTCCTCGAGCTCCTCGCGGCTGTAGGCGAACCCCCTTTCGTCCCTTTCGTGTTCCCTGAGGGTTTTTCTGCACCAGTTCGGGATCCCTTCGAAGCTGTCATAGTGTCCGTTGTACCGGACGAAATTTATTCCCAGCTCCCTGCGGACGATGAGCTCCTCCAGGTAGGCCGCCTTGCCCGGGCTCTTGCGCGAATCCACTTTGAGGGCAACGTACAGCGGCGATATCTGGCCGAAGTGCAGATAGGGGCTCATGTGTGAGGTTGCGTCCCGGGTGGGGTCGTTTCTCAGGTCGTGGTACCGGTCGAGCTTGTTCTCGATAAAATCCTCGAGGAGTTTTTTCGCGCGGGCCGTTCCCCCCCGGTAGGGGACCTGTCGCCACCGCACGCTCCTGTCTATCTGCAGCCGGGAGAGCGCCGTCTCCGTATCGCCTATCGAAAAAGCCGCAAACCTCATGTGGGACGACTCCCTCTTCACCGGGGTCTTTTTGAGGGGGACGAGGTATTTCTCGAGCTTCCGGCTGATTTTCGGCCTCAGCGTGGCGGCGCTGTACTCTTCCTTCGGGGAAGCATCCTCGACGGGTACGACCACGTCGCTCTCCACCTGTATCACGGGGCAGTCCGCGCGCGCCGCGAGCCGTTCCCGCCACGACCGCTGCAGCCTCGTGTAGCCACGGTCTACGACGATAACCGATGCGCGCCGGGCAAGCTCCTCGGCCCCCGTTTCTGGGGAAAGGTGGCGAAGGACCAGCTTGATACCCCGCTTTTCCAGTGAGGATTTAACCTCTTTCAGCCCCTCCAGCATGAACCCGTAGTGCCGCTCGTTGGCCTCGGGGTAGTCATCGGTGATGCCGAAAAATACCAGGGGGGGGAGGCCGTACTCGTTTGCCACTTTGATCGCGTATTCCAGCGCGTGGTTGCACTCCTCCCTCTGCGAGGCCTGCATCCAGTAGAGGACGTACGCCCCCTTCTTTGGAGCGGTGTCTTTGAGGATCTTTATCCGTTCCCGCTGGATCATGGAAACCCTGTCAAACCCGGGCCCCTTCCCCTTTTCCGGGGAGGGACCCGAACTTCATCGTGAGATACCGTCGCCGGAAGTCGAAAATTGCATCCAGCTTCCTCTCGATGAACAACCTGTTCAGCACACTCCCCAGGGGCCCGAAGGGGAGGGCATAGTGGACCAGGTCTTCCACCTCGACCCCCCCATCGGTTTCCTTGAAAAGGTGTTTGTGATGCCAGAACCGGTAGGGGCCGTAACGCTGCTCGTCCACGAAAAGGAAGGGTTTTCTCATGTGGGTTATCTCTGTCACCCAGGTGACGGGGATTCCCCGGACAGGCCTGACACGGTAGGTGATGATAATGCCGGGATAAATCATATCGGGGATATCCGGGCTGATTTCGAGGCCCAGTGACGGGGGCGTGATGAGCGACAGGTTCCGGGGGTTCGAGAAAAATGCCCACGCTTCGTGAATGGATATGGGCAGCATTAGCGTGCGATGGATGGTGTTCAGTTTCATGCCAACCGGTGCTTCCCCTGAGTTCGGCCCTTTTTAGGTTCCCACCCTGAAAAATTCCGGGCCGCGGACAACGGCCTTTTCGGAGCGCCTGGCAATCTCTCTCAGCATACCCGAAAAGATGATGCGGTGAAAGGGGTAGAGCAGGTACCAGTAGAGGATGCCTGCCTGGCCGCTCGGGACGAACCATGATCTCTGCTGCAGCTCCGTGTTCCCCGGCCCGAGCTGCTTGATGCTGAAATCGAGCATTGCGCAGCCCGGCAGTATCATCTCGGCGACCAGCCGGAGCTCTCTCCGGGGGTCGATGGCCGCAACCGTCCAGAAGTCGACCCTGTCCCCGCGTTTCAAGGTGGTCTCGCTTCTCCGCCCCCGGGAAAGTCCCGCTCCGCCGATTATCCTGTCGATCAATCCCCGAAAGCGCCAGAGCCAGTTTGCGTAGTACCAGCCCGATCTTCCCCCGATACGCTCAACGGGGTCCCAGATGTCCTCCGGTTTTCCCTCGATGACTATTCGCTGGTAGTCATGGAACCTCGTACCCCCCGCCCACGCGGGGTCCCCGGGGTGGGTCCCTTCAGCGGGAAAATCGGGGGGAAAATCCTCATCCTCCCCGCTTCTCAGGTCGTGGTGTGAGAAGGCGAGGGATTTTCTGATAGCGCTTCGACAGGTCAGAAGGCTCTGGGGTATCAGTTTCCGGATCGTCTCCTCCCTGCAGACGGTGGGGTTTTTCAGCCCTTCCGCGAGGGGCCGGGCAAGTGCGGCGGGTACCGGCGTTACGAGATGGATCCAGTATGAGCTGAGACGGGGTGTCAGAACGGGTACGGGGATAATGAAGCGCCTGGGAAGTTTGGCTTCCTGTGCGTATATTTCCATCAGTTTGTGGTAGGTGAGGATGTCGGGGCCCCCTATGTCGAAAGTGCGCCCCTTGGTCTCGGGATTCTCGAGGCAGCCCGCCAGGTAGGTGAGAACGTTGCTGACGGCTATGGGCTGGGATTGCGTGCTCACCCAGCGCGGCGTGATCATCAGGGGAAGCCGGTCCACGAGATACCGCAAAATTTCAAAGGAGGCGCTGCCCGACCCGATTATCATCGCGGCGCGCAGATAGGTTACGGGCACGCTGCCCGACTGAAGGATCTTCCCCACTTCGGCCCTCGACCGAAGGTGGGTGCTCAGATCGGGGCTCTCATCGCCGAGACCGCCGAGGTAGATTATCCGGCCTACGCCCGCTTTTTCTGCCGCACGGACCATGTTTTCCGCTGCTCTCCGGTCGGCGTCTGAAAAATCGCCTGCCTCGGGGTTCATCGAGTGGACCAGGTAGTAGACGGCGCCGCATCCCCGGCACGCTTTTTCCAGTGATTCTCTGTCGAAGACATCTGCGGCCGCCAGCTCGACGCCCGGGTGGGACGCGAAAGGGCGCTCCGAAAGCCTGTCTATCGAGCGGGCCGCCGCGCGAACGCGGTACCCCCTCTTTGCCAGAAATGGCACGAGACGGTTTCCCACGTACCCCGTTGCACCGAGAACGAGAACGGGATTGTCTACGGTTTTTTGGATGTTTTTTTCCACCATGTGCCTCTTTTCAGAATGCGGGGCGCTCTCTACCATAAAAGATTTACCCGGGAGGAAAAAGTTTCATGAAAGAGGCTGCCTGAAATGGTGGGGAAGCATCCGGCCGGAAGGGGGAACGGCCTACGATAATATTTCTCAGGAGCAAAAGGTACGGGAGCCGATCTGCCAGGGAGGGTAGCGTTTTTTACCGAGGTCGTGTTATGAACAGATAGAGGGACGAAGAAAGGAGATCTCACCTGCATGGTGCGGGAAAGAAACGACAAAAGAGGGGGGAAAAAGATGCTTCTGCCGACGATATTCATGGCTGTAATCGCCCTGGGGCTTATCCTGGTCGGGTTCAAACGGGGCCAGGGAGAGCACGTTGCCGGGCTCAGGACGTCTGCTCACCTGCTTTTTGAGATACTTCCTCTTCTTTTTTTCGCTTTTGTCGTGGCCGGCATGGTCCAGGTCCTTCTCCCCGGAGAACTCGTATCGAAGTGGGTCGGTGCGGAGTCGGGTTTCCGTGGCATTGTTATCGGTACGATTGCGGGGGGGCTTGCCCCCGGAGGCCCGTACGTGAGCCTCCCCCTTGCCGCTGCGCTCCTGCACTCCGGTGCGAGCATGGGAACGGCCGTTGCCTTCGTCACCGGGTGGTCCCTGTGGGCCGTTGCCCGGCTGCCGATGGAGGTGGGGATCATGGGTTGGAAGTTCACCGCCGTCCGCCTGGCAAGCACGTTCCTGCTTCCTCCCGTTGCCGGCGCCATTGCCCATCTCTTTTTTTCGGGGGTCAAGTAGCAGGTGGATGGAAAGGGATGGCTCCGGTCGCCATCGCCCTCCCGCTCAATCGGGAATGTATCGAAAAGTTCTCCCTCTCTTGTGGGTAGGCATTGTACAATCGTGGTAAAAAAGAGACGAAATCAACGTGCCGTAAAGGGATACCGGATAAGATTTTGAATGGGGAGGTGGCAGGAGATGCGGAAATTTACCAAGAA
>WVXK01000056.1:33853-37596 GCA_011773515.1 Deltaproteobacteria bacterium | reverse complement strand
AATGGAGAAGGCCAGGATCAGGATAATAGATTTCGACCAGGAGCGCATCGAGGAAATAGAGGCAGAGTCGGTTGAAGATTGCTTTCCCTTTGCCGAAAGGCCGACGGTTACCTGGATCAATATAGACGGGCTCCACGATGTGGCCGTCATCGAAAAGATAGGGAAACACTTCGATGTCCATCCCCTCGTCCTCGAAGATATCCTCAACACGGGCCAGCGGCCCAAGGTTGAAGAATTCGAGCACTATATCTACGTCGTTTTGAAGATGTTTTTCATAGACAGGGAGAAGGTGGAAACCCACGCCGAGCAGCTCAGCCTCATCCTGGGCCCGAACTACCTGATCTCCTTCCAGGAGAGGATTGGAGACGTATTCGAACCGGTCCGGGAACGGTTGCGCAAGGGGAAAGGGCGCGTGCGGAAGAGCGGGTCCGACTACCTCGGTTATGCGCTCCTGGATGCGGTCGTCGATAATTACTTCGGCATCCTGGAGCTGTTTGGCGAAAAGATCGAAGGAATCGAGGAGGAGCTGGTATCGGACCCGACTCCATCCACGCTTCAGACGATTCATGCTTTGAAGAGGGAGCTGCTGTTCATGCGAAAGTCGATCTGGCCGCTGAGAGAGGCGATCGGAAGCCTCGAACACGGGGAATCGGACCTCATCCGGGAAGGAACGCGAGTTTACCTCGGGGATGTGCGCGACCACGCCGTCCAGGTGATGGACACTATCGAGACCTTCCGGGACATGGTTTCTGGAATGCTCGACATCTACCTTTCGAGCGTGAGCAACAGGATGAACGAGGTCATGAAGATCCTGACGCTGATTGCCACCCTGTTCATTCCCCTGTCATTTTTCGCGGGAGTGTACGGGATGAACTTTGAGTTCATGCCCGAACTGAAATGGAGGTTCGGATACCCCCTCTTCTGGGTCGTCGTGGTGTCGGTGGCGGTAGGGATGGGCCTCTACTTCAGGAGAAGGAAGTGGATCTGAGAAAGTTTCCGCAGCATGTTTTTTCAGAGCGAGACCCGCACGCCGTGAAACCCCCATGTAAGGAGGCACGATGTCGGTCAACGAAAGCGAAGTGAGCGGGGAAACCCGGGTGGAGGTGATGATAGAGATCCCGAAAGGGAGCAGGAACAAGTACGAGTACGACAAGGAGTCAAGGAGGATCCGGTTCGACCGCATGCTCTTTTCCGCCGTCCACTACCCGAGCGATTACGGTTTCATCATGGAGACCCACGCCCTGGACGGCGACCCCCTGGACGCCCTCGTGCTCGTGTGGGAACCGACATTTCCGGGATGTATCATCGAGGCAAAACCGGTTGGCCTCTTCAGGATGCACGATGAGAAGGGCCCCGACGAAAAGATCCTGTGTGTCCCCCTTTTCGATCCCCTCTGGAACCACATCGAGAACCTGGCGGATGTGAACCCTCACCTCCTGAAGGAAATAGAGCACTTCTTCTCCATTTACAAGGACCTGGAACAGAAAAAGACCGGTATCTACGGGTGGGAGGACCGGGACTCGGCGGTGAGATGCATCGATGAGGCAAGGATCCGTTACCGGGAAAAGAAAGGGTGACCTCCAACCGTCCGGGTTCATGTGAACTGAGGCCGAAAAAACTGCATCCTATGGGTGATGGACGGAAGGCGGTGGGAATATGAAGGTCTCTGTGGCATTTATGCCGGTAATCGTCACCCCCATGAGCGGATCTGCCATTGCCGGGCAGGGAACAGCATCTGCGCGATGCAGTACAATAAAGAGAGGGGTGACACATCGGGCTCTCATGATCGTGTCCATCGATCTGGGTGGAATAAAGAAGGCTTCTGATGGAATATCGGCGAGCACATGCCGCAAGGCCCGGGATAGGAAGGACATTCGTCCCCTTCTTGCTCCTCCTCACGCTGTTTTTTGGGGCCCCTGTCCACTCCTTCGGGCAGGAGTACCGGGATGTCCTGCCGGGGTACCGGGTGAAACTTCCGGCTGATATCCACTTCAAAGAGGACTACCGGGTGCAGTGGTGGTATTTCACCGGGCACCTGTTCACCGGGGAGGGAAGGGAGTTCGGGTATGAAATAACGTTTTTTGCGGTCAACGTGCAGAAGAAAAAGTACGAATCACGCTTCGGCCTGAACACCCTTTTCATCTCCCATTTTGCGCTCTCCGATATCGAGGGGCAGGAATACTATTACCGCGAAAGCATGGACGGCGGGGCCTTCGGCTTTTCCGGTGCAAAGCGGGACCGCCTGAGCGTATGGGTGGGGGATGATCTTCTCGAGGGCAGTATGGAGAAGCTTCGCCTGAAGGCGGCGGGCGAAGGACGGGCTGTCGACCTTACTCTCGTGCCCGAAAAGCCCTATGTGCTCAACGGGGATGCGGGTTTTTCGAGAAAATCGAGTGACGACCCCCTTCTCGCCTCCATTTATATCTCCAATACGGACCTTGAAACGGTGGGGACGGTGAAGATCGGGGACCGTTCGATCGGTGTTCGCGGGAAGAGCTGGTTTGACAGGGAGATATCCTCACGGGGCCAGCTGGGAAACCTCAAAGGGTGGGACTGGTTTGCCATACAGCTCGATGATGGCAGGGAGATCATGCTCTACCGGCTGAGGAAGGCGGACGGGGCCATCGACGACTTTTCGACGGGGACCTTGGTGAACCGGGATGGAACCTACAGAATTCTGAAAAAGGACGAGTTCTTCCTTCGTCCCCTCGGCCACTACCGCTCGAAGAAAACGGGTGCCCGGTACCCGTCTGCGTGGACGGTGCGGGTCCCCGGTGAAAAGGTGGACCTGACCGTGACCCCCCTGATACAGGACCAGGAGTTCGTTGCGCCCTTTTCAACAGGAAACTATTACTGGGAGGGCGCCTGCCGTGTCGAGGGGTCCGCTACGGGGCGGGCATACGTGGAGCTGACGGGATATCCGGGGGACCAGTGATAGAGCTCGCAGGAATCGAAAAGAGCTATGGAGACAACCGCGTCCTCTGCGGCCTCGACCTGACGGTTGCAGCCGGCACCTTCCTATCCATCATGGGGAGCTCCGGCTCGGGGAAATCGACCCTCCTCAACCTGATCGGCGGGATTGACCGGCCCGACAGGGGAAGGATCATCGTCAATGAAGAGGAGATAACGGGATACTCCGAGGGGCAGCTCACCCTCTACCGGAGAAAGAGGGTCGGTTACGTCTTCCAGTTCTTCAACCTCCTGCCCAACCTGACGGCTTACGAGAACGTGGAAATGCCGCTCCTTTTGAACGGTGCGAAAGGCTACGAGGAGAGGATAACCGCACAGCTGGGTTTGGTCGGGCTGGGCGGAAAGGAAGGCGCCTATCCCCACGAGCTCTCCGGGGGAGAGCAGCAGCGGGTTGCCATCTGCAGGGCTCTTATCCACGACCCCGATGTCATCCTTGCAGATGAGCCGACGGGAAACCTCGACAGCCGGATAGGAAGGCATATCATGGAGCTGCTCAAAGGTATAGCGGTGAGGCGGGGGAAAACGGTCATTCTCGTCACCCACGATGTGGTGGTGGCGGGGTATGGCACCAGGACTATCAGGATAAAGGACGGGACGATAGGGCAATGAAGTTTTCCCGGCTCATACGGCTCCTCGTGCTGCGGACCATACGGGAAGAGAAGCTCCTCACTTTTTTGTCGGTCGTCGGCGTCGCCCTGGGGGTCGGCCTCTTCGTGGGCGTGAGGCTGGCGTCGGACAGGGCGATATCCTCCTTCGAGGCCGATATCAGGGGG
>WVXK01000056.1:33466-33802 GCA_011773515.1 Deltaproteobacteria bacterium | reverse complement strand
CAGTTTCCCCGTCATAAAGACGACGGGCTACCTTTCCGGGTCACAGGAAGCGATCGAGGTCGTGGGGATCTACACGGTCTCGATGATCCCCTTTCTCGGTGCAAAGGGGGAAAAACGGTTCAACATGGAGGACTATTTCCGGGAGCCAAACGGAGTCCTCGTCACGAGAACGTTTGCGAGCCGGCACAACATAAGGAAGGGGGGCACCCTTGAA
Source organism: Deltaproteobacteria bacterium (assembly GCA_011773515.1). Classification (NCBI taxonomy): domain Bacteria; kingdom Pseudomonadati; phylum Myxococcota; class Myxococcia; species Deltaproteobacteria bacterium. Next base: position 33,588 of record WVXK01000056.1, on the reverse strand, counting down.
GCCTCCATTTATGAAAAGGTCTACCGGCTCAAGGTCGCTGATATCCTGGACAGCGATCTCGTTCCGCCCGACGCGGCGATCATGGATATCGGCAATTTCCAGGAATACTTCGACCGGGCGGG
>WVXK01000056.1:30242-33404 GCA_011773515.1 Deltaproteobacteria bacterium | reverse complement strand
AGAACCAGCGGGGCGTGGTGGCATCCTTCCGGTACAACCTTTTGTTCGTGAGCCTCATTGCCGTTCTGGTGGGCATATTTTTGCTCTACAACACGGTCTTTGTCTCCGTCGTGAAGAGGAGGACGGAAATAGGGGTCCTGCGGGGGCTCGGAATCGGGCGCAGGACGGTCATGGCGCTCTTTACCATTCAGGGCCTGATCCTGGGGCTTGCCGGCTCACTCATCGGGATCGTCCTCGGGCAGCTCTTCGCCTATTTTTCCGTTGCAGCCGTCGAGAGGACCATGTCCACCATGTATGGTGGTGTTTCTCTGGCCGGTTTTCTTCTCACCGGGAAAGACGCCCTGGGCGCCCTGATCGTCGGTGGCGCCGTTTCCCTGGCAGCATCGCTCATACCCTCCTACGAGTCGTCGAAGATCAGGCCGAACGAGACCGTCTGGGAGGGTTCGCTGGAGGTCAGGTATCGGGGGTATCAGAGAACGTTTTCCTTAGCCGGCTCCCTCTGCATTCTCGGGGGTGCCTTTCTGTGCTACCTGGACTACGGGAAGCCGCCATTTGATTTTCCTTACCTGGCTTACGCGGGAATCCTCTTTTTCATCCTCGGCTTTACCCTCATTTCCCCCCTCTACCTCCGCGCCGCGCTGCGCATGGCGAAACCTGCGGTTTCACGCGTCTTCAAAGGGACGGGGAAGCTTGCCGTGGGGGGAATCGGAGGGGGCATTTTCCGCTTTTCCGTAGCCCTGATGAGCGTGGCCATCAGCAGCGCCCTCGTCTTTGCCCTGGTGACATCGATCTTTTCCCTCCGCAGTTCGCTGCATGCCTGGATTGACCGGAACATAACCGCCGATGTTTACATAAAACCGAAATCCTGCGTGTCGAACTACTGTTTCTTTCCCCTCTCCGCCGATGTGGAGAGAAAGGTGAAAAGCTATCCGGAAGTTGCGGGCATGGACAGGTTCAGGGTCTTGAACGTGGACCTTTTCGGGAAAAAAGTGGTTGCCGGTTTCGGGGAAACGCGGACGCTCAGGCGATTCGGCGACAGGAAATATTTCGGCGAGGGAGACAGGAAACGGCTCGAGAGGCTGGAAAGGGAGAAGGAAGTGTCGATATCTGATTTCCTCGGTGTCAGGTACGGCCTCGAGAAGGGGGATGTGCTGGAGCTTCACACCCCGAAGGGAAAAGAGCGGTTCACCATAAACAACACCTTTATCAGCTATTCGACCACGTCGGGTTTCATCTACCTCGACAGGCGATGGTTGAGGGAACTCTGGGGGATGGACGATGCAACCCAGGTGAGCCTCTACCTGGGGGAAGGGGAGGATGTATCATCCTTTGTGGCGAAACTGAAAAAGGACCTGCTTGCGGACTATTCCCTGGAAATCATGAACAACCGCGAGCTGCGGGAGCGAATTCTGTCCATTTTCAACAAAAGCTTTACCATAACCTATGCCATCGAGTTCATAGCGATCCTGGTTTCGCTGATCGGCATGGTCAACGCCCTTTTGATCCTGGTCCTCGAGAAAAAACGGGAGTTTTCCATCGTCAGATACCTCGGGGGGACTCTGTCCCAGATACGCGATATGATCGTCCTTTCCGCCGGCATCGTCGGTATTGCGGGGATTTTTCTGGGAACGATCATGGGACCGGTGATCAGCATGGTGATCATCCACGTCATAAACAGGCTCTCCTTCGGTTGGGAGGTGAGTTTTAAAATACCCCTTCTGCCCCTGTCGGCACTGACGGTCGTCCTCTTTCTCACCTCCCTTGCCGCGGGCTACCTTCCCTCCAGGGTGGCCAGAAAAGTCGACCCGAAGGCCTTTATAAGCTTCGAATGAGGGCAGTGGCGGCCATGCAGGAGAAGAGGCGTAACCGGTGAAAGGAGTTTGAATCTTATCAGGGAAAAGAAACCATTTTTTTTTCGCGGGAGGTCCTCCATGGTGAAAGTCAAAACCTTTACCTCACAGCTCAAGATATTCCACGTGAAGAGAGAGCTCGACGCTCTTGACGGTGAGGTGAACGATTTTATCGAAAAGAATGGCATCAAAAAGGTAATATCGGTCAGCGATACGAGCACGACGGGGGAAAGCGGCGAGGCGATCGGGCTTATCAGGGTTCTTGCATACGAAGCGCCCTGACGGGGACCGGTATCCCATTCAGGCACAAAAAGGAGGGGCCGGGAAAAAGGGCACGTGCAAGATTAATGGCCCCTCCTGCGGCTGGTCGACGGTCGAGCACAGGTGCAAAACCCTCAGCTGTTGAAAATCCGGTCGAGCCGCTCAAGGTCATTGATGACCCGCCATACCCCTCCGCCGGCTTCCACCCTCTTACCCCATCTGTCGAGCCGGTCCATGTATTCCCGGGGATCGATGTTATCGCTTCGAAGCTTCGTCACGTTCAGGGCGATGACTTCGAAACCCTTCATCTGGATCGGGAAATCCCGGACATGTCCTTTGACGAGGTCCTCCTTCAGGTCGGAGAAGATGAGAATCACCTTCCTCCCCGCTCCCGTCTCGTTCAGGTATTCCACGGCCTGCAGGACACCCCCGGTGATATCCGTGTGTGAACTCCCTTTCGCCTTTGCTATGAACTTCTCCATGCCCTGGGAGAAGAGGCGCTTCTGGCTGTTGGAAAAGGAGGGCCTCCGGTCAAAGGTTACTTTCCTGATGATATCTTTTTCGCTGAAGCTTCCGCTGTCGATACGGGCAACGGCAAGGGAATCCCCCGGGTTGAGCGACCCCAGGAGGTAGTTGATGATCGAGCGGGCGTTTTTCAGCTCTTCCCTGTACGTTCCCGAGGTGTCAAGAAGCATATAGACACCCTTCGTGTGGCTCGTTTTGTCGGCACATGCACCGCCGAGTACGATGAGCGCGGTGAGAAGTGCCGCGAACGTTCTTTTCATCTGAAAACCTCCTCTTTCGGGGTTTTTTGTGTGGCCTCCATCCTCTCCCGGAGAAGTTTTTCCACCCACAGGTGCGGGAAAACGAGGAGATCGTAGACGTTTACGATGGCTTCCCCGAGATAGCGGACGATGTTCCCGAACAGGCGCAGCGCGAAGGAGAAAAGGCGGAGAAATGCCGCTGCAAGGGCGCCGATTACGGTCCGTGAAGAGTGAATGAAGGATTCAAGGGGAATGGCAACGAAGGCGAGGGCGAAGGGGAGGATGAA
>WVXK01000056.1:6854-30198 GCA_011773515.1 Deltaproteobacteria bacterium | reverse complement strand
CCGGCAAGTGATTGTCTCAGGGCCTGCATGTCTGCGGCAATGAGGTCACGCATGAATGCCAGCGCGGCTTCGATCCCCGCAAGGATGCACAGGATGCTGAAGGTGATCCAGACCATCCGCTTCCTCATCCTGTCATCCATTGCCCCAATTACGGGGAAGAGCCGGGTTACCCGCAATGATTCCATGAGGTATAATCCCATCGCCGCTTCAATGAGGATGATCACCATTGCCGCCACGTTGGCTGTTTGAAAAGGCCCGATGTAACTTCCACCGCCGACCATCTCGGACATGGGCAGCGCTATCAGGTTGAAGTTGATGACGGCACCCCCGATGGCAACCAGGAGTACGAATCCGGAGATGAAGAACTGGGTCATCGACGAGGAGGAGAGCATCCTTTCCGCCCTGTCTGTGCCCCGGAAAATTTCCTCATACTCGCCCATCCGGAAATCTATGATGGCGGAGCGCTCGAAGAGCCCCGTGATGGTCTTTCCCACGTCTTCGAGGATGCGGGTCAACTTCCTCCAGTGGGGCATCATCTTTTTCATGCTCGCCTGCCGCATTCTGCTCTCTTTCCGGTGTTCCTCCATTGCCTGCCGGTGGTGCTTTTCGAGCGAGCGGTTGATCTCCTTGAGCATGTTTGCCACCATCGGATCTCCCTTCGAGGGGATCTTTGCCACCGTTGAGATCGCGTTCAGCCAGGAAGGAGGGGATGGGGGGACGTCCATCGCGCCCCGGTAATTTTCGTCGATGCGGTCGATCAGACCCCCGAGATTTTTCTGCAGGTCGGGAAATCCCTGGAGATCCCGCCGGACTACCGAGTCGATGCGGTGGAACTCACGCTCGATCTCCCTCTCTGCGGACTCCCTCCCCGAGGCAAGAAGAACCTCTCTGTTCCGGGCGGCCAGTCTGCTCTCCGCGAGCATGACCGACTTCGAAGCGAGTCTGAACCCGTTGTGAATTACCCGGCAGAATGCCCTGATTATCCCGTGTGCGAAGGTGCGGGAAAAGTACAAAAGGGTAATCAACACGGCCACGAGCAGCGCTACCGACAGTGCGGGATGTTGGGGCCAGAATATGAGAAAGTTTTTTGCAGACATCTCGTTTACCCCCTTTTCTTTTAATGAGTTACCGTTATCCTGCGGGGGACCGGGCAATCTTTTCCCCACCCGTTCCCCTGGAGACCGCTCTCCCGGGAACCTTCGGGAGCGTATCCCGTAAAAAAGGTAATCTTTCAGAAAGCGTGCCACCGTCCCCAATTGCTGTTTTTAGTGAATAACCCCCTGTTTCCGTTGAGGAAAAAACCGTGGATTGGAGCGAATCGCGTTGCCCCGGGTCCTGCCGGAAAAAAAGCATTCTTACACTTTTGGAACACATATCTGAAACTAACCGCTCACAGGGCTTATCCCGGGGCGCAGAGAGAGTGGCTCCTTCCACCGAGAGGCGATGCAAATATCTGAAATGAATATAGAAAAGGCGTTTTCAACCCCGAATGGCGGTGCTGATTCCGGGGATGGAGATGGAGGGGAAAGGGCAATCCCGTTTTTGTTATCCCCGCTCCCCGGGAAGGTTTCTTGCCGATTATCCGTTGTGGTTTGCTGCCGTTCTGTACTATATCGATAGAAGAGACCATATATCGCATGGGGAGGGAGAGCATGGCAAAGGTAGTGTCCGATAACCTTATCGTGCGCATCGCCCACAAGGGGGAGGAGAAGATCGTCGACCTTAAAGCGCTGTTCAACGAAAATCCCAACCGCGTCATCTCGATCGTGGGCACGGTGAACGAGGACGGAACACCCAACACGGCCCCCATGTCCCTGTTTTACTGCCCCGACGACAGGACCGTGGTCGCGGGCATGGTGAGGACCTCACGGACCGTGGCAAACATCAGACGGGAGGGAAAGCTCATCGTGGAAGTCATCTTCGGCGATGATATCGCCTTCGGCATATCGGGTGTTGGCTCCATCCTCAAAGACCCCCTCGATTGCAGCGACGCGACACTTGCGATCGAGATCGCCGTTACCGGCGTAAAGCGGGATACCTCGCCTGCCCAGAAGATCACCTCGGGGGCGAAGATGTCCCCGCGTTCCGAGAAGGCCGTGGAGTACGAGCAGGCGGTCCTGGCGGAACTCGTCCGGCTTGCGTCTTCGCGGTAAAGTGCAGGGAGACCGCAGCGGGGGATATTTCCGGATGGGGACTTTTTCCCGGCGGCTCAGCCGCTGCGTTTGCGGCGCAGGGAGCGGACCAGCAGGGTGATGATCGTTACGGCGGTGATCGGGATCACGAAGGCCATCATCACCGTGCTGAAGAGGGGAAGGGCAGCGTGGTGGGTGGATTTCAATATGAGGTATGCCGTGTATGCCACGTAATATGCCAGGAAGAGCAGTCCCTCCCACCTCGATATGTTGTATCCCAGGAAAAAAACCGGCAGGCAGGAGATGGCAACGGCGATCATAACGGGAATGTCGAATCTCAGGGCGGCTTCCGAAACGGCAATGCCATTGGGGGCGGCAATACCCGTCAGGCCGAGCGCCGCGAGGATATTGAAGATGTTGCTGCCAACGACATTTCCCACGGCGATATCCCGTTCCCCGCGAATGCTGGCGACCAGGGAGGTGGCGACCTCGGGAAGGGAGGTCCCCGCCGCCACCACCGTCAGCCCTATGACGAGTTCGCTCACGCCCACTGCCTTGGCTATGGAAGAGGCTCCCCTGACCAGACATTGAGAACCGAGGACGAGCGAGGCAAGTCCCCCCAGGATGAGCAACAGGTTGGTGACGATTTTTCTGTTTCCCCTTTCCATGTCCCCATCGCTCTTCCGTGAATTCTGTCTCTCCCGGTAGCTTTTCTCGGTTTTGCTCTGGTGGATAGAAAAGAGCGTATAGGCGATTATCCCGGAGAACAGGATGCACCCCTCGGCCCGGCTTATTTTTTCGTCGTATGCGAAGATCAGCATGAGGAACGAGACGCCGATCATGATGGGTACGTCCATCCGTATCAGCTTGCGGGAGACGACCAGCGGAGCGATGGCGGCCGACAGGCCGAGAATGAGCAGGACGTTCAGTATGTTGCTCCCCACGATATTTCCCACGGCGATGTCGGCCTGGCCCGAGATGGCGGAGAGGACGCTCACGGCCATTTCCGGGGCACTCGTGGCGAAGGAAACGATGGTCAACCCGATCACCAGCGGGGAAATTCCCATGACAGCGGCAAGCCGTGCTGCGCCGCGGACCAGGGCTTCGGCCCCCGCGGCCAACAGGAGGAGCCCCGCTATGAGGAGGATTACAGGTATCATTCCCATTCCGTTTCCTCTCCGCAAGATTCTTGCGTGGTACTCTGCAGATTATAAACGCGAAGGCCCCATTGAAAAAGCAAAGATCACCGTTAAAGCAGGCGGGTGTATGGCGGGAGCGAGGGGAAGGTGGTACGATGAAAAGATAGATCTGCTTTCAGGAAAAACATCATGAGCGAGAGGAGCCTTGAAACCAGGGATTTTGGGAGCACCGGCAGGCGGGTCACGATGGTCGGGCTCGGCGGCGAGGGAGTGCTGCGGACCCACGGGCGCACCGATGAGGCAGAGGCCGTCATTTGGGAGGCGGTTTCCCGGGGGATAACGTACTTTGACTGTGCCAGGGTGTACGCGGGAAGCGAGGGGTACCACGGGGCCGTATGGTCGCAACGGGCAGAGGCGGGTCGCCAGGTCTTCAGGGCGAGCAAGTCTGCCAGGAGGGACCGCGGGGGCGCGCTCTCCGACCTGTCTACCTCCCTTATGACCATGTCGCTGCCTTACCTCGACCTGTGGCAGATCCACGACGTGAGGGACGGCTTGGACCTCCGTTCCCTGTCCGGGAGGGGAGGTGGAATCGAGGCATTCCAGGAGGCACGGCAGTCGGGGAAGGTGCGGTACATCGGGGTCACGGGGCATCACGATCCCGAAATCCTTACCAGGGCCGTCATCGACTGGCCCCTCGATTCCGTGATGCTCCCCGTTAACCCCGTCGAGGGGGTGCTCGGGGGGTTTCTCGACGGCACGCTTGCGGCGGCGAGAGAGAAGGGGCTCGCCGTAATCGGCATGAAAGTGCTCGGTGGAGGCCACTATGTTTCCCCCAAGCACGGCATTTCCGCAGAGTTGCTCATCCGGTATGCCCTCTCCTGGGATATAGACGTGGCCATCGTGGGCTGCGAAACGCCCGCCGAGGTGGAGGTGCTCTCGAACGTGGGCCGGGCGTTTTCACCCCTGTCCCGAAAAGAGATGGCGGCGGTGGAAGACGCGTTCAGGCCCCATGCGCGAAGGCTTGCCTTCTACCGGGGCGCTGTGCCCTGATCAGCCCGTTTTGCCCAAGAGGCGCGGCGTTTAAGCGGTCAGAAGGAGATCCACTCCTCGTTCAGGACGTCGCCGTTCAATCCCACGACCGTGTACTTGACGGGAACCTTCCTTCCCGACTCCTCGAGAGCCCGCACCGTTATGCCCACGAGGCCGTTGCAGCAGGGGACCTCCATGATGAGGACGGTGAGCGAGTTGATCTCCGCTTCCTCAAACCACGCTTTGATCTTTTCTATGTAGATCTCCTGCCCCTGGTCCAGCTTCGGGCAGGCGATGGCCAGCGCTTTTCCCTTCAAAAAGTCGGCGTGAAAGTTTCCCATCGTGAAGGGGACGCAATCGGCGGCGAGAAGCACGTCCGCGCCCTGGTAGTAGGGGGCGGTTGGCGAAACCAGGTGAAGCTGGATCGGCCACTGTCTCAACTGTGACTGGACCCTGCCGGTCGGCGTCTCATCCTGTGATCCGTCCTTCTCGAACGAGAACATTCTCGAACCCGGACATCCTCCAAATTCCTTCATCTCGCTTCCTCCTTTGTACGTAGTCGCTTTTCTATTCCGAACGAGCGCGTAACTTCGCTGAAATTCGAGAACAGATCTCATTTCATTTTCGATTCCAGGGCCCGCGATATCCTTGACTTCGGTCAAGGGATGCCCGAAAACCTCATATTGGGAATAGTTTCCGGAGGCTCAACGCCTTGGAGGGAAACCCCGGTCGGATGTGTCTGACGGTTTTCTTAGGGGTACGGGGATGGTGGGGAAAAGTGAACCCTATTTTTTCCTGCTCCTGATCGAAAAACGCGGCTCCAGGATAAAGCTTGACCGGCAGACAGGGCATTTGCCGGGTTTTTTCAGGCGGCTTCTCTTACGGAAGAGAAAACCGCACTTATTGCACTCCGCGGGCTCCACGACGAGGGCCTCCCCTCTCTTTTCGATCGTCTTTTGGACGTGGTGCAGATGCTGGTGGACCTCTTTTTCTGAAATGCCCGCAAGGGAGGATATCTCGCCGGCAGAGAGCGGTCGGTCCGAGAGGATATCCACAATTTTCCTCCGGACCGTCTCGGTCTTTTCGGTGGGTATGGGGGGCTCTTTCCCTTTCATCTTCAAAAAGGCTTGTCTCCAAATGCTATTATAAAGCTTTGGGCGTTGGCCTCAAACCGGTGCCGGAAAAAAGTCGACGGGCAAGAAACGATCGCCTTTTTTTGACCGGCGAGGAAAAGGAGGTAGTGACTTGTATCCATTTATCCATGAGGAGATTGAGATGTATGCCGATTCACATACCGGCCCTGTGTCCTCTATTTTTCAGGAGCTGGAGAGGGAGACGGTCGAGGAAACCGGTCATCCCAACATGCTGACGGGAAAGGTTGTGGGAACGCTGCTGAAGATTCTCGTTCAGGCCTCAGGTGCGAGGAAAGTCGTCGAGATCGGCACGTTTACCGGCTATTCGGCGCTCATGATGGCATCCGGCCTCCCCGAGGGAGGGGAGCTGATCACCTGCGAAGTTTCCCGGGAGTACGCCCGGACAGCGCGGAGGTATTTCGACAGGAGCCCCCACGGAAAGAAGATAGAGATCCGTTTGGGGGCCGCGCTCGATACGGTGCGGGAGATCCCCGACGAATCGGTCGATCTTGTCTTCATAGATGCAGACAAGGGTTCCTATCAGGATTATTACGACGAGAGCCTCAGGATCGTGAAAAAGGGGGGACTCATCACCGTCGACAACGTTCTCTGGTACGGGACCGTCCTCTCCCCCCGAGATGATGATAGCCGCGCCATCGCTTCTTTCAACGCGAGTGTCTTTCGGGACGATAGGGTGGAAAAGGTTCTTTTGACGGTGAGAGACGGGATATACCTTTTGAGGAAACGGTAGGGAGAGCACTGAAACAGGAGCAGAAGATTGATCGGTGATTTTCTATCGGGAGCCGGTTACTTTTTCCAGGGGTTGCGGATCGTTCGGCAGAAGGGCGTCCGCCCCTTCGTCCTGATGCCGCTTCTTGTCAATTTCCTCGTATTTGCCGCCGCCATCCTGATAGCCATCGATCAGTATGGGAACCTTCTCGGCTGGTTGCTTCCCGGCGGCGACAGCTGGTGGGCCGAGTTTGCCCGGATTGCCCTGTGGATCTTCTTTGCCGCTGCGGCCCTGACCGTTCTCTTCTTCACCTTCACCCTGGTTGCGAATGTCATCGGCGCCCCCTTCAACGGGCTTTTATCGGAGAAGGTCGAGCTCATCCTCGCCGGCGCTGAAGGCAAAGAGCCGGCCATGTCCGGCGGTTTTTTCTCCACCATTATCCCATCAATTGCCAGCGAGTTTCGAAAGCTGTCCTATTTCCTGGTACTTGCCGCTCTCCTCGTGCTCTTGACCCTCGTTCCCCTGGTAAACGTGGTTTCCCCTTTTCTCTGGTTCGCCTTCTCATCGTGGATGCTCGCCGTCGAGTACCTTGCCTACCCCATGGAGAACCACGATATCTATTTCTCGCAGGTGAAAGCGAGGCTGAGGCAGGACAGGTGGGCGGCGCTCGGCTTCGGCATGGGGTGCCTCGTGGTGGGTATGGTTCCCGTTGTGAATTTCTTCATCATGCCGGCTGCGGTGGCGGGGGCAACGGCGATGTGGGTCGAGCGTCTTTCCCGGATGGGTAGCGAAAACGGCCGTTAATGGGGGCCGTGGAAGCTGTCCCTGGAATTTCCCGCTGCCTAGCGATAGGCCTGGTGCAGATACTGGGTGACCATCCGGTGGCTGTTGAAAAAAGCCCCGTTCAGCGAGATGACATCTTTCATGATGACGATGAATTTATCCCGATCCCTGTAAAAACAGGGGAGAACCGCATTCTCGAGCTTATCGTAGAGGGCGTCGACGTGCCGCTCATCGATTGCTTCTCTTTCCCCGGTGCTGGTACCGATGCCATCCTCGATTGACCAGCCCGTTATGCCTTCGATGTGCCCTTCGACCCACCATCCGTCGAGGACGCTCAGGCTCGGGACGCCGTTCACCGCGGCTTTCATCCCGCTCGTGCCGGAGGCTTCAAGCGGCGGCAGCGGGGTGTTGAGCCAAACGTCGACGCCGGCACAGAGAAGTTTTCCCAGGGCCATGTCGTAGTTGGGGAGGTAGACGATCTTGATGGCTTCCCTGAGTTCTTTTATCACGGAATAAATGTGCCTGATGAGGTCTTTCCCCCGCTCGTCTCTGGGGTGGGCTTTTCCGGCGAAGACGATCTGAATCGGCCCATGCTTTTTCATGATTGCCTGGAGCCTTTGCATGTCGTGGAGCAGCAGGGTCGGGCGCTTGTAGTCCGTGACCCTGCGGGCAAAGCCGATGGTGAAGATATCCTTGTCAAATCCGGCGTTTGCCTCGGTGTTTACATATTTGGTGAGAAGCTTCTTTGCCTCCATGTGGGCTTGCCAGACCTCTTCGCCCGGTATGGAGATGGCATAGCGCAGCGAAAAAGGGTCTATCCGCCACTGGGGGAGATGACGGTCGAAGAGCTTCTGGAAGGGGGGGGATGCCCAGGTCGGGGTGTGGACGCCGTTCGTGATGCTGCTTATGGGGTAGCCGGGGAACATATTTCTGGACACCTGGCCATGTTTCATGGCCACNNTGTCCGCACCCCCTCACCAGGTGCCAGCGCTTTTTCCCGAGGATCTGTTCTGCCAGGCCCTCGGGAAACTTGTCGTGGCCGGCGGGTATCGGGGTGTGGGTGGTGAATACGCACTGCTTTCTGATTTCCTCGATCACCTCGGGGTCGATGTATGCGGTCTGTCCCCGCTGGGTCAGGAACTCTTCTATCAGTGCCGGCACGATCAGCGCGGCGTGCCCCTCGTTCAGGTGAAAGCGTTTGATATCTTCGTAGCCGAGGGCACGCAGCATTTTGACACCGCCCATCCCCAGGACGACCTCCTGGCAGAGGCGGTAATAGCTGTCCCCTCCGTAGAGAGAGTCGGTCAGGCTGCTGTCCTCAGGAGCGTTCTCCGGAAGCGAGGTGTCGAGAAAGTAAACGGGTACCGTAAAGCCGGTCACTCCTTTAACCGTATATCGCCATGCCCGAATGTGTACCGTGCGCCCGTTCAATTCGACCGACGTCTGTGCCTCCAGGGGCTCGACGAAGTCGTCCACGGGCCAGCGCACCGGGTCCTCGCTCTGGTTTCCTCTCTTGTCGAGTTTCTGGTAAAAGTATCCCTGCCGGTAGAGGAGCGATACGGCGACGAAGGGAATCTCGAGGTCCGCTGCCGACCTGATCGTATCCCCGGCCAGGATCCCGAGACCTCCCGAATAGGTCGGAATCGATGGTTCCAGGCCGATCTCCATGGAGAAATATGCGATGACCTGTTTTCGTTCTTCTCCCATTTCGTGCGCCCCGCGTCTGTTAAATTGAGTGATCTTCTACAGCATTTATCGGCTTCCGTCAACAACTAAATAAGTGGCGGCAAAATAATTAATTTTCATAACCATCCATACACAATGCGGCCCCGCCGGGACGTTCGGCTTTTTTGTCCCGGAACGGGGCGGCTATTCATTCGCCTGAACGAAAGGCTGCCCTTCAGACATCCCCGTGGGTTGCCATCTTTTCCTCTTCGTACCCGGCATGTTCACGGCGGTACATCTCCATGATCGCCATGACCGCCGACCCGGTGCCGAGGGCCCTTTCCCAGTACCTGCCGTTGAACTTCTGGAGAAGTTTGTAAATCACGTAGGTGAACTCTCCGGCCGCTTCAGCGGGACTTTCGGGAAGGGAGTCCAGGATGCTCTGGATGGCCTCGGTATATTTTTCCCTCTTGTCTGTGCCGATATATGGCATGATTCATCCTCTTACCTGCCGAATTCCTCGATCGCCTTCAAAAGCTTCTGATTGTCAGGGACGCCCTTCTGGATGAAGCGGATGGTTCCCTCTCTGTCGATCACGAAGGTTACTCTTCCTCCTGAATAGAGCTTTCTCAGCTCACCACCCGCGTCGGAGATGAGGGGGAATTCGATACGGTTTTTCTTCTTGAACTCTTTGTGGGTCTCAAGGCTGTCGGGGCTCACACCCAGGACCTGGGTGCCCAGGCTCTTGAACTTCTCCAGATCTCTCTGGAAAGCCTGCATCTCGAGCGTTCAGACGGGTGTGAAATCGGCATAGTAGAATGCCAGGACCACGTGAGCCTTCCCCGTGAAGTCCCCGAGGCTTATCCTGCCTTTCGTGGACTCTGCGGTAAAAACGGGGGCCCTGTCTCCCACGTTCAGGGCGGCTGCCGGTAATGCTGCCGATAGAAGGGCCGCTATGAATGCGCCAATGGTCATCCTTTTTCTCATGATTTCCTCCTCTTTTTTGCCCCCCCGTTTGCCCCTCGTCACGCTGAAAGGGGCGCCGGGGATCGGGTCGTTGCTCCTACGGCCATATTCCGGAGGCTGCCGGGTAAATTCTTGTCAGCGGGTGGTTCGTGCATTCGTGTTTCCGGGCCGGGCATATTTTTCTGCCGTACTCGATGAGCCGGTAGGTAAAATCGAACCACTCCTCTTTCGGAAGAAGGGCCATCAGGTCTCTCTCTATCTTGTCGGGATCCCTGTTGTCGGTAAGTCCCAGTTTACGGGAAAGCCTCTTGACGTGGGTATCCACCGCGATTCCCTCGACGATTCCGTGGGCGTTGCCCAGTACGATGTTTGCCGTTTTCCGCGCCACGCCGGGGAGCGCGAGGAGTTCGTCCATCGTTTTGGGTATCTTTCCCCCGTGCTTCTGCTTGACGATCCTCGCGGAGGCGAGGATGTTTTTCGCCTTGTTGCGGTAAAAACCCGTCGGTTTTATGTCACTTTCAAATTCCCGGGCGTCGGCGCTAACGTAATCCTCGAGAAAGGGGTACTTTACGAACAGTTTTGCCGTAACCTCGTTCACCTTCTTGTCGGTGCACTGGGCCGAGAGCACGACAGCCACGAGAAGTTCCCAGTGGTTTGAGAAGTTAAGGGCGATCTTTGCGTCGGGAAATAGTTTTTTCAGCTCCGCCAGGACTTTTCCGGCCCTTTTCCTCCGCTCACCTGACACGTCAGTTTCCTGCCCGGGTTTTTCCTTTTTCCTGACCAAAATATGCCCTCTTTTTCATCTCTTTACCGCACTCAACCGGCGTTTTGTCGGGTGCTCGCCCGCCGATCAATCCTCGCTATAAATCATTGCCCTTCGCTTTTTGAAACGTATGATGAAAAATAACCAGGGCCGATTCTTCTATTCTACCCCATCCGGGCATTCAACTTCACAGCAGCGGCGAAGGAAAGGAAGCCATATCGTTCGTGGAGGCATCTCACTAGGTGAAAAAACCGATACGAGGGGGACCACATGGAATTGAAGGGAAAACACATTGCCGTGCTGGTTGAGAACCTCTACCAGGAACTGGAGGTATGGTATCCCGTCTTGCGTTTCCGGGAGGCCGGGGCGAAGGTAACGACGGTGGGATCGGGAGAAAAAACCTATACATCGAAGCATGGCTACCCCGTCATGGCGGATACGAGCGCAGACAGGGTAAGCGCTGATGATTTCGACGGCATTGTCGTACCCGGCGGATATGCCCCCGACATCATACGGCGCCACCCGGCGATGGTGAACCTGGTGAGGGAAATGGCAGGGAAGGATAAGGTGGTAGGCTCGATTTGCCACGGCGGGTGGGTGCTCGTTTCGGCTGATGTGCTTCAGAACAGGCGGGCCACGTGCTTTTTCGCCATCAAGGATGACATTGAGAACGCGGGGGCTCACTACGAAGACAGCGAGGTCGTCCGGGATGGGAACCTGATTACCTCCCGGGTTCCCGATGATCTGCCCGCTTTTTGCCGGACCATGATACAGGCCCTTTCAGGCAGGCAGGAGTAGCCACCTGTTGGCCCGGTCATTCCGGGTATGCCGTCGGGGGGGGACAAAAGAGGCCGGTTGTGGCCTTCGCCGGAGCGCTTCAGAGCTTGTTGAGCCCGTCGAGAGCAGCTACCCGGTAGGCCTCAGCCAGGGTGGGGTAGTTAAATACCGTGTCGCGGAAGTATTCCACGGTCCCTCCCATGGCCAGAACGGCCTGTCCGATGTGGATTATCTCCGCGGCATTTTCGCCGATGGCGTGGATGCCGAGTACTTTGAGGGTCTTGGGATCGAAGAGAATTTTCAAGAGCCCGATCTCGTCACCGAGGATCTGCCCTTTCGCGATTTCTTCGTACCGGGCGACCCCGAACTCATACGGGACTTTCCCGCTTGTGAGCTGCTGTTCCGTCATCCCCACCATGGATATTTCCGGTATCGTGTAGATTCCATAGGGGAGCAGTTCGGCTGAGATCTTGCCGGGGACGCCGAACATGTGAGAGCTCGCGAGTCTTCCCTGCTCCATGGAGGTGGCTGCGAGAGCGGGAAAACCGATGACGTCTCCCGCGGCGTAGATGTGGGGTACTTCGGTCTGAAACTGGTCGTTCACGGCAAGCCGCCCGCGACGGTCGCAGGACAGGGAGGCGGCATCGAGGTTCAGCGTGTCCGTATTCCCCTGTCTCCCCGCCGTGTGCAGGAGAAAATCGCCCCGGATCACCTTTCCGCTTTCGAGCCTTGCCACGACCCGGGAATCGCTGTCTTTGCTCACCGACAGCACCTTTTCGGAGAGGCGGAACGTCGCCCTGTGACGGCGCATCAGGTACAGGAGCGAGTCGATGATCTCCCGGTCAACGAAATCCAGGATCGAGGGCCTCTGGTCGATTATCGTCACCTCCCTGTTCAGGGCCGTGAACATGGAGGCGTATTCGAGGCCCGTGACCCCGGCACCGATCACAATCATCTGGCGGGGAATCTCTTCGATGTGCAGCAGCTGGTCGGAATCGCAGATCTGTTTTCCATCAAGGGGTATTTCCGGAGTGTGGTGGGGGCGGGTCCCGCATGCGATGAGGATGTAATCGCCCGTCAGCTTGAGGGGCCCCGTTTCCGCCTGGACCTCTACGGTATGCGGGTCGATGAAGTGCGCCTTGCCGCCTATCACATCGATTCCGTTTCGCTTCAACTGCGAGCTGATGACATTTATCTCGCGCTCCACGACCTTCTGTACCCAGATCGTAAGGTCCGGGAAGGACACCTTCTCCTTGAGCATGTAATCCCTCCCGTAAAAGGTGCGCTGGCGGAATCCCGACAGATAGAGGATGGCTTCCCTGAGGGTCTTGCTCGGGATCGTTCCCGTGTGGACGCACACGCCCCCCATCATGTGGATGCTGTCGACGACGGCGACGCGCTTGTTAAATTTCGCGGCGCATATGGCTCCCTTCTGGCCGGCCGGGCCGCTTCCGATAACGATGAGGTCGTAGTGGTCCTGCTCCATTTGGATCTCCCTTAAAAAATGATACCGTACCCGTCTCCATCATGGCAAGCCATTGAAACTCGTGGGGAAAGGATGGCGGGGTCGATCAGACCATCGGGCTGTGCCTGCAGAGGGTCCGGAATGTGCGGGAAAAATCTCCCGGGGAAACGCCGGTTGCCGGCATACGATATGATGGCCCTGACGTGCCTAGTCGATCTTCAGGGGACGGAAGATTCCCGGGCTGTAAGGCTGGTTGGCCGGTGAGTCCATGAGCCCCCACAGCTTTCCCCTGTCCGTTAGGTCGAGGATGTGGTACATAAGCTCAGGTCCGCGAATGAGGCCGAGGCCGCCCCGCGCGCAACTTGCCTCGTTGAACGAGCCGACGTCGTCTACCCGGGCGAGTTTTCCCCGAATCATGACCGGCACGGGCTCGCCGGAGTGTATCATCTGCCCGGTGCTGGGGGTTGAGTGGTCCGACGTGACGACGAAGAGAATGTCGTCGTCGGGGATTATCTCCCTGACGGCCAGAGAGAGCGCGCTATCGAGCGCTTCGATGACGGCCTTTTTTGTCTCGGGGTTTTTGGTGTGCGACGCCGTATCGGCTGCCTTCGTGTGAACGTGTATGAAATCGAACGACGCTGCTTCCAATGCCTGCTTCAGCCTTTCCCGCAGATCCCTTTCGGCGTCCCCGCTTTCCTTCGCCCTTATGATTTCCATGCCCACCATCTGGCACAGCCCATGGTAGACGGCCCCGGAGGATATAGACAGGCTTTTCATTCCCCATTTCTCCATGAAAGGTTGCACTTCACGCCGCCTGCCCGCTCTCTGGGTGCCCAGGGCATTGACCGGGCAAAGTCCTTTTCTGGCCCGATCGACGTTTACGGGGTGCCTGGCAAGGGTGTGGTGGCACCAGACGAGGTAGCTGTTCAGGGCCTGCGCCGTTTTTTCTGCGGCCCTTCTGGCTTCCCCGATGTTGTTAAGAGGCCGCACTTCCATCAGGGGACGCCCCTCGTAGATCGGGTTGGAGTCGGTGATCTTCTCTGAGGCGCTTCCCCGGATCACGAGTATCCCTTCAACGCCCTCCGTCGGTGTGAATTCCAACCGGAACCCGCCGATTTCAAAGGACCGGATCTGCTCCTGCAGCTCCCGGCAGGCCGAAAGTTCCAGATCGGGGTCTTCAACCTCCAGGAAAAGCAAACCCCCCTTCGGACGGGTGGAGAATATCCTGGCGAGCATCGCCACGTCTCCTGTGGAGAGAGAAATGCCATATCCCGCCGCCTCTATCGCCCCCCTGCCGGGGAATTCAGACAGATCGTATCCGAACATGAGAAAGTGGGCAATTTCGCTCGACATGGGGATGCCCGGGATGTAACTGTGGTAGAGCCCGGTTGCGCTGGCCTCTGCTATCTTGTCCAGATTCGGGGTCGACGCGGCCGCAAGGGGGGTCTTGCCTGCATACAGGGGATGACCTCTGTCTCCGAGCCCGTCGAGGAGGAGAAGGATGGTTCGCATCCTTCAATTATATATTCGGGTGTTTCTGGATAAAGAAAAATTTCGGGTCTCCAACGACCTTCGTGGTGATGGAAACCCGAAATTTAAAAACGGCGATCCGGCCTTGTATTTGCCGGATACGCTCCTTCCTCCGATTACCGGAAAGTGTGCAGGATATACTCGGCGATCTTTGTTGCCTCTTCGTTCGATATCTTCTCTTCACCGAACTTCGTCATGCCCGGCCCGGGATTCCTCATGTTGCTCACGATGTCTTCCGCTGTCTTTAAGTTGTTGGCATCCAGGTCTTTCTTGTAGAGCGTTTTCTTGGAATTGATGATATTTCCCCCCTCCGGGTGACAGACGGCGCAGTGTTTCTGAAAGAGCGCCTTTCCTTCTTCCAGCATCACTCCCGCTTCCTTCTGGGCCATCTCCGCCCCGGTGCCACCGGCGACAAAGAGAACCAGCACGGATGAAACGAAGATAGACAGCGATAAAAGACGCCTCATGGTATCCTCCCTACTTTCCCTGTTCCTTCATCATCTCCTTGCCTTCTTCTACGGTTTCCTCAACTGCTTCCTTTGCTTCCCCGGCTGCTTCCTTACCTTCTTCCACTGCTTCCCCGGCTGCCTCCTTCCCGGCTTCCATTGCTTCCTCGGCTGCCTCCTTCCCGGCTTCCGTTGCTTCCCCTGCTGTTTCCGTCATCTCTTTGGCAGGTTCAGTGACCGCTGCCGGTTTGGCCTCCTCTTTGGGCTTCTGCTGGCAACCCGGAGCAATGAACAACACGAGCAAAAGTGATGCAACAATCGACAAAAGTACACGATACCTCATTGTAGCCTCCCCTTTTGGATTTTTACTTACCTATCGCCCCGTTTTGAAAAGGGCGCTTTTGGAATTATACGAACCGGTTGGCTCGTCGTTCTCAACCCGCGCTTAAAAGATCTCTCCTTCGCGATAAACGCGGCAACATCCTTCCGGTCTTCCTTCGTTGGTATAGGAATAACTTACGGGATATGATGGGCAAATTCAAGAATAAAATGAGCCCCTATTTTTTGAGGGAACAGATCGGATTTTTCTGTATCCGGGGATGGTGTGAAGGACAGGTGCAGGCCAAACCGCTGTTACACGATGTTTGAAAGAAAATGTTTCCCAGGGAGGGAGATGGTGTGAACCACCCGCTTACGGGCGCTCCGACTCCTGGATGAAGATACACTCCCTTTCGGGTTCTTTTTTTGCTGTTCTGAACGCTTTTCCCAGCTTGAAGTCGACATTGCCGTTGTAGCTGATGATCGTTGCCCCGGGCCGGAAAACTTTTTCCTCCCTGCTCCCGTAAAGGGGAAAGGCCTGAGCGACCTTCGATGCTTCCACGAGGTCCCTGTCCTCTTCAATGCTGTTGCCGGTGGTCAGGCAATGCTTGACCATCCTGACCTGCGAAGATGTGTCACCCGTACCAGCGTTCGCGCCGGAAGAGTTTGTCCTGCTCTGATATGCATGCGAAAGTGCCGCCGTCATTGCGACGGCCAACAACCCGGATGTTATCGCTGTCGCTAATGAGAACTTTTTCATGATTGCACCCCACCCTATCATTCGGTTTAACCGTTCGATTGTGTTTTTCTCGGGAAGTTTCGTTTTTTTCGCAAAAATTATTCGCGTCTCACGTGATTGGCCCGGGGCAGCAGCAGCTCCCGTCCCGTTTGTTTGTTAAGTAACTGAAATATAAAATCTTCTATAAAAATGTGTCATTTGGTGGTAGCATAGATTTAGAGACATTGCATTTCCTTCCCCAGGCTGGAGGGTAAGAGGCGATGCTCTCTCACACGACAGCATCAGAGCTTTTCCGCGGGGTTTCAGAGAAAGAGGCTGCAGAGATTGAGAAGTTCTGCAGGGAGCGGCATTTTTCCGAAGGGTCGGTCATCTTTTCGGCGGGAAATCCAAGCGACTGCATATTTATCATCACCAGTGGCCTGGTGAAACTCATCACCCATTCCGGGAGGGGTGAAGCGACCATCCTCCACATTCTGAAGGAGGACAGCGTTTTTGGAGAGCTTGTGTTTGCCAGTGAGAGGCGGGTGATGACGGCGGTGGCAAACACTGAGGTGACGGCCATCGTCGTTTCGCGGAAAGATTTTTTCAGGATCTTGAAATCGATTCCTACGGTGAGCATGAATTTTATCCGAATTCTGTCAAAAAGGCTCATGAAGGTCGAAAAAGAGTTTTCCCACTTCAGCCACACCTGGTCCTATCAGCGGCTGGCAAGGGTGCTCGTCGAAATCTGCAGGGAGCATGGTGTCGATACCCCGGACGGCACGGTTATCCCTTTCCCCCTCACCCATGAGGATCTATCGAACCTCATCGGGTCGACACGGGAGACGGTTACCCACAATATCAAGAAGCTGAAGGAAATGGGTTTCCTGGCAACTGTCGGAAGGAAGCTGATCATCAACAGGCCTCGCCTGGAGGAATTCGTGAGCTCTTAGGCAGGCCTGCCCCCCGCGTATGTGAAAGGTCTCACAGAAAGATTTATTTCTCCTTTCTATACTTGTAATTGGGGATAGGAAAGGTTCAAGCCCTTAAATCCCGGGCCTTTCTGAAGCGTTCCCGAAGAGTCCGGGTCAATCAAGGAGGAACAGATTATGGAAAACATCCTCTTCACGAGCCAGATCGGCGTTTCGCTCATTGGTGGCCTGCTTCTGTTTCTTGCTGCTTTTTGCATTGTCCTCCTCGGGTATGTTTCCGACGAGGAAGTTGAGCGGAAACGGGTGTTCTGGGCCGAGTGGCCTCTGACCCAGGCACCGGAGGCGAAGGCGGCCGGCGGCAGGGAGCCCCGCAAGGCAGCGTAACAAGAATTCGCTGTCTTCTCCGGCAAGGGAATTTGTTGCGTTATCCGGTTTCTCTGAAGGAGGAGAACTGTACTCTTTCCGCTTGAACCTTCCCGGCAAAGGTGCCTCACGCTCCCCGGAATCGCTTCTCTTTCAGAGAGGGAGCCGGGCCGCTTCCTGCGATCTTCAATCGGCCTCCAGGAGCCGGGCCTTTGAGATGACGACGGGGTCCTCCGGAACGTCCCTGAACATCCCCACATTGTGCGTTGGAACAGAGCGGATCCTGTCTACCACGTCCATCCCCTCGATCACTTTCCCGAACACGGCGTATCCAAAGCCCCGCTGGGTATTATCGACATGGTCGAGATTCCTGTTATCCTCCACTTTGATAAAAAACTGAGAGGAGGCCGAGTCGACCTCCATGGTGCGGGCCATCGCGATGGTACCCCGCTCGTTTTTCAGATCCATTCTCGCCTCGTTCTTGATGGGGGGCCGCGTGGGCTTTTTCTGTTTCATTCCGGGAAGGAATCCTCCTCCCTGGACGACGAAGGTTTTTATGACCCTGTGAAAGATGAGGCCGTCGTAGAAACCCTCTTTTACATAGGCGAGGAAGTTCTCTACCGTGATGGGCGCTTTTTCCGGGTAGAGCTCTATCTTGATGTTTCCCAGTGAAGTTTCGAACAGGACGACGGGATTTTTCACCTCAGCGCCGACCTTCGAGAGGGCAATGACGAAGGCGATTGAAATAGCAAGGGTAAGGCTGACAGTCT
Organism: Deltaproteobacteria bacterium; assembly: GCA_011773515.1. Lineage (NCBI taxonomy): Bacteria > Pseudomonadati > Myxococcota > Myxococcia > Deltaproteobacteria bacterium. The sequence continues at coordinate 12,539 of WVXK01000056.1, read as the reverse complement.
TGATCAATTGAATTCCTCCTTTCATCTCCTTTTCAGGATAGCTGTGCTCGCTCCTGATCCGGGGGATCTGTTTTTTTAAATAGCACGTGCGCTTTTCCCTCTTGCGTGAAACCGTTAAAGTGAAGTATGAAAGTAACATTATAGGACATCTGCAACCTGAAGGAAAAAGGAATGAAAAAGAAGATAATCTACGCCTCCGTCGCCCTCTGTTTTTTGCTCTCGGCGGCAGGCGTCCATCGACCTCCCCGGGTTTTTGGGGATGAGCTTCCCCTTGAGAAGATTTCTCTCCCCCCGGGATTTGCGATAGAGCTGTTTGCAACAGGTGTCCCAAATGCCAGGTCGATGACGCTGGGAGAGAAGGGAACGCTCTTTGTCGGCACGCGCAAGGCGGGAAAGGTGTACGCGATACGCGACCTCGACGGGGACGGCAGGGCCGACGAGGTGCTGACCTTAGCAAGCGGTCTCAACATGCCGAATGGCGTTGCCTTCCGTGAGGGCTCCCTCTTCGTGGCCTGTGTAGACCGCCTGCTTCGGTTCGACGAAATAGAGGAGAGGCTCAAGCAGCCCCCCGCTCCCACGGTCATAAGCGAAAACCTTCCCGGCGATCGCCGCCATGGATGGAAGTTCATCCGCTTCGGTCCCGACGGATATCTGTACGTACCCGTGGGGGCGCCGTGCAACGTCTGTGAGAGAGACGACAAGCGGTACGCGTCGATACTGCGGTTTTCTCCCTCCGGCGAAAAGATGGAAATATTTGCACATGGGGTCAGGAACACCGTCGGATTCGACTGGCATCCCGGGACGAATGAGCTCTGGTTTACCGATAACGGTCGTGATTGGATGGGTGATGACCTTCCGCCCGATGAGCTGAACCGGGCGGCAAAAAAGGGCCTCCACTTCGGATTTCCCTATTGTCACGGCGGGGACATTCCCGACCCGAAATATGGAAAGCGCGTAAAATGCAGCGATTTCGTCCCCCCGGAGTTGAAGCTTCCCGCCCACGTCGCGGCCCTCGGCATGCGTTTCTACCGGGGGGGAATGTTTCCCGAAAATTACAGGGGGCAGATTTTTATCGCAGAACACGGTTCCTGGAACCGAACCATTCCCACGGGCTACCGGATAACCGTGGTCCGTCTCGAGGAGAACCGGGCTGTGGACTATCGCGTGTTCGCCCAGGGCTGGCTGGAAGGTGGCCGCCCTTTTGGCCGGCCCGTCGATGTCCTCGTCATGCCCGACGGGTCGCTTCTCGTTTCAGATGACAAGGCCGGCGTCATATACCGCATCCGGTTCGACGGATAGCCTATTCAAGCGTCATCGGATGCGACGTCACAGACCGTGGGGCCTGCCAGCCTCTCAAAATCGGCGAAACTGACCTTGACCGTATCGTGGTGCGTGCAGGCGGTGAAATAGATTTCGCTGAACTTTGAGAGGGATGAGTCGACGAAGACCGGGATGTCGTAGAGATTCCCGAATATGTGGAGGGCGCCGACTTCACAGCCGCTGAATATTTCGGCAAATTCCTCCTCTTTTGCAAGCCTCGCCTTGCCTGCCCCGAGGCACTCTTTGATCTTTGCCATATCGAGCCTCTTGTGTGCCGGGATCACCGCCATTGAGAGCTTTCCATCGCCCCACACGATGACCGATTTGGCCCTCTGCTTCCCCGGTGTGTGGGAGAGGGCGGCTTTTTCCTGTGCCGTGTAAGCGGCTGCGTGAATCGTGTGTTCGAACTGCACCCCGTTTTCCTCGAGGTATTTTTTAAGGCTGGGAAACATTGCCATCTTTTCACCCCCTTTTTGCGTTCTAGCGGCATGCGCCAGCCGGTTTCCCGCGAGGATCCGTTCCCTAACCGTCCATATCCGTATTGTACACCCGGCGTGCGGCGAGGAACAGGGACAAGTGATGGTAAAGCGTCAGGCCATGTATGGGAGGCACAGGATGGGGTGCCCGGGACAACGCGATTGGCCGAGCGGCTGAAGACGCGGATGTCATCCTGAAACCCACGGCGATGTGACGTGGGTGGTTTGCGGGCCCACGGATAATGGCGTATGATTGATAAATTGTTGGAATTCGGCATCAACGGGCAAAGGATACGTGGGTTGTGAGGATTCTCATCCTTCACGTGGACAGGTTTCTCTGCCGGATAACGGAGAGAGGAAGGTCCCGGGTATACGAGGAGCCGGACCGGAAGGAGACGGAGTTCGTCGAGGGGCTCGTGGTCTTAACGAGCATCGAGAAGGGGGACGAGGCAAACCTCGAGAAAGTCTGTGAGCGGGGGGCCGATGAGATCGAAAAGCTTGCCGGGAGTGTGAAGGCGGGCAGGATACTGATACATCCCTTCGCGCACCTCTTCGGAGAGTTATCGAGGCCCGAGGCGGCAATTGAAGGGTTGAAGCTGCTCGCCGGATTGCTTTCCGAAAGGGGGTTCGAAGTCACAAGGACCCCCTTTGGCTGGTTCAACTCCCTTGAGGTGAGCGCGAAAGGCCACCCCCTGTCGAGGGTCGCCAGGATCATCGACCCCGGTGATTAGCGGGGCGGTTGCAAGGGGTTGGGAAAGGAGGGTTTTGATGAGGCTTCCATGGAGCACGGTTTCCGGCGTGCTGGGGCTGTATCTCCTCCTGGCCCCATATCCGGCGGTTCTGGCAGATGTGGCTGTTGTGCGGCTTATCCGGGAGGGAGGCGCCGGGACGCCTATGACCCAGGAGATAGACTATTTCAAAGATACGATGAAAAGGACCGACACGAAGATGGAGATGACGGGGAAGACCTTCGGCATGCTGCTCTGGCCAAAAGACCTGTCGATAATCTACCGCCCCGACAGGGACCTTGTCTGGGAGGTAAACCACGCGAATAGAACCTACAGGGAAAGGGCCCTTTCGGTATATCACCGGGGCGATAAATCCGGCGGAGAGCGGGGGAGAGCAGGTGCGCTTCATGAGGGAGGCGCCGGCGGGGGGAACCAGGAAGAGGCCGGCCTGGTGTCTGGCGAACTCGACGTGCAAAAGACGGGGGAGAAAAGAACCATCAGCGGGTTTCCCTGCAGCCTGCATGTGCTGACCTGGCTTGTGGAGACAGAGGAGGAAAAGTCGAAGAGGCGCAACAAGTTCCGCATGACAGGCAATTTCTGGAATACGGAGGGGAAGGGAAAAATCAAGGAAGTCATGGCGGCGGAAGATATGTTCGAGCGGGCCTACCTTGAAAAGACGGGGCTGGACATGACCCCGGGTGACATGAGGAAGTTCGGGCTGTGGGTTCTTCCCGGGGCAGCAGGCCTTGATGGCAAGGAATTGAAAGCGGGGCTTGAAAAGATGAAGGGATATTCCGTCCTGACCTCCATAAAGTGGGAGGTCCGCCGGGAGATGGGGAGAGAGCTCGGCGGGGAAGGGGGTAATTTCCAGACCCTGTTCGAGTATCGAGAGGAAATAAAGTCGCTTGACGCCGCGGCTCTTCCGGACAGCCACTTTGAAGTTCCAAAGGATTACAAAATGGAAAGGGGTGTGCTCCAAAGATAGGGGCAGGCGTCCCTTTGCCCGAACGGTCCTTGCTTTAATCAATGATGACGTGACAGCGCTCATCGCGCCTGTTTCATTAACGGGCCAAATAGAATAAAATATGGAAGTGAGCGGTGCCTCGCCGTCCCACCCGGTTTGAGGTGGGCCGAAAAAAGGGTCATGCATGACGAAACTACGCGGACATCACCTCGTGTGCCTCCACTTCTTCGGCGGTGAAGGGTACGATTCGACCTTCGTGGAAAATCTCAAAAGAGTCATTTCGCACGCGGAAAAGGAGGGCGTTACCGTATGCTCCGGCGCAGATGAGGTCTGCTCCCCCTGTCCCTACCTCATAGGAGTAACGTGCCGGGACGAAGCGGAGATCAAAAAAATGGACGCTTCGGCGCTGGAACTCCTGCACCTTGTCCCGGGACAGGAAGTTTCCTGGGACGCGGTGAGGGGAAAGCTCCACGAGCTGTTTGAAGCATGGTATGACACGTACTGCATCGATTGCGGGTGGCAGGACGCCTGCTCCAGGGACCCTTTGTTCCGCGAGCTCACGTTGACAGCGCGATGAGTCGGGCTGTGCCTTTCGAAGCATCCGTTGCTCTTCCGGGAGGGAAGTTTTTTGTCGTCGAAGGGGATCGAGCCACCGAAGAACGACGCCGGCCGTTACTATCATATTGATTGCGGACCGGGAGACATCCACCCTTACATACTCACCTGCGGGCATCCTGACCGGGCCGTCAAGATCGCCAGCTTTTTTGACCGCGTGACGGTTACGAGGAAAAACAGGGAGTTTTGCACCTTTACGGGTTATTACCGTGAGATACCGGTGACGGTTATGGGTACCGGCATCGGGCCCGACAACACGGCAATAACCGTCGTCGAGGCCAGCCAGTGCGTCGTTCCCGCAACCTTTATCCGTATCGGCAGCTGCGGCAGCGTTCAGGATGACGTTGCCATCGGCGACCTCGTCATTACCGAGCGGGCACTTCGGGACGAGAACACGAGCCACTACTATGCCCCCCCGACGGTGGAAGCCGTTGCAGACAGGGAGATCGTATCGGCCCTTGCCCGCGCAGCGGCCTCGCTGAATTATCCATATCATGTCGGCCTTACCTGCACGACCTCGGATTTTTACGCGGGGCAGGGATGGCACGTGCGCGGTTTTTCCTCGACCGATCCTAAAAAGATAGAGCGGCTTCGCGCTGCGGGGGTTTTGAACGTCGAGATGGAGATGTCGGTGTACCTGACCCTCGCCGCGATTTCGAGCTGGAAGCTCCGGTCAGGGGGGGTGACGGCCGTGTACGACAGCATCACCGACCGCAGGTTTGCTTCGAAGGATGTCCTGGCGAAGGCCGAGATGCGCTGCATCCAAGTCGGTCTGCGGGCAGTCGAGATAGTCTATTCCATGGACAGGGAGAAGGGAAGGTGACGTCTGCCTGCCGGTCCCCCGACACGTAATCAGTATCGTTTGAATTGCTCCTTCACCACGTTTAACCAGGCAGATTTGTATCCTACCCCCATGCTAACAGCCCCGGGAGTTAGGAGACGTAAACCCTCTGTAACTGTTTCATCACGAAAGTATTACGCCGCACGGGAAATTATTGAAGGCGGGTTCCGTGACGTTGTTGATGGGCGTTTAAATATCTATAATACAAATTGCCGCTGACGGGAAAACAGACCGCCCCGAAACGCCCCCGGATATAACGGGGAGAGTGAGCGGAAAGGACGATTCTATAAACGGTCCCCAAAAAGCGTTGCGCGCCAAAAAGGGGATGCTCTGTATCGGGCATCACAATTTGCGGAAAATATTCATGAGTGAATCGGGGACGGAAAGTCCATCCGACCATCTTTTCGGCCTGCGGAAAAAAACGGGGGGAAAATCTTAAACGGGAGGAAGGCATGCCCTTTGTAAACATCAGGATAACGAGGGACGGCGCGACGAGGGAGGAGAAAGAGAAGCTCATCAGCGGGGTGACCGGGCTGCTCAAGGATGTCCTCGGGAAGAACCCGGCGACCACCGTCGTCGTGATCGATGAGGTTGATACCGATAACTGGGGGATCGGGGGCGAGACGGTCACGGCCCGCCGTGAGAAGAGCCGGTAGCGGGCCGCAAGAGGCCTCTAAAAGGGTTCTCCGGTTTGACTTAGAGGATGTAAAGCGCCGGCATGTTCAATATAATGCCAGGTAG
>WVXK01000056.1:1876-6801 GCA_011773515.1 Deltaproteobacteria bacterium | reverse complement strand
TTCGTGGTTTTTCTTTTTCCTGCTTCTCCTGCCAGGGTGCTCGAAGCAGGGGGAGAGAGGAGACGGGAGGGAGACGGGTACCGGGATCGAAGGTATCGCGGGGCGGAAGATCCGCGCTGTGACCACCATCGGGATGATAGCGGACATCGTTGAAAACGTAGGGGGAGAGCGCGTTCGCGTCACCGGCCTCATGGGACCCGGTGTCGACCCCCATCTCTACAAGGCGAGCGAAGGGGACGTGGCCCGCATGACAGAGGCGGACATCATCTTTTACAATGGCCTCCACCTCGAGGGAAAGATGACGGACGTGTTCGAAAAGATGGAGAGGTTTGCCAGAACAGTTGCCGTGACCGATGGGATAGAGCGCTCTTCCCTGATGGCGCCTCCCGAGTTCAAAGGGGCCTACGATCCCCACGTGTGGTTCGACGTGACCCTCTGGATGAAAGCTGCAGGGCACGTCCGTGATGCTCTTGCCGCGCTCGACCCGGAAAGCGCCGAGATATACAGGAGCAACTCGGAAGGGTACCTCCTGCGCCTGGGTGAGCTCAACGAGTATGTGCTGGCGAGGGCAGGCAAACTCCCGGAAGAAAAAAGGGTCCTCATCACCGCCCACGATGCGTTCAACTATTTCGGAAGGGCCTATGGTTTTCAGGTATTGGGACTTCAGGGGATCAGCACCGTCGCCGAGGCGGGCGCGGCGGACATACAAGCACTGTCGGCGTTTATCGTTGAGCGGAAGATCCCCGCCATATTTCTGGAGACCTCCGTTCCCCGCCGGTACATCGAGGCACTCCAGGCATCGGTTCGGGCCAGGGGATTCGAGGTGAAGATAGGGGGAAACCTCTTCTCCGATGCGATGGGAAACCCGGGGTCCATAGAGGGCACATATATCGGGATGGTCCGGCACAACATAGACACCATTGTTTCCGCCCTTGCCGAGTAACTGCGTATCCAGCCGAAAATGGCAAGAACCAGAAGTGAGGAGAAGCCGATGTCGATTACAGGGGGCAACCACAAAGATCACGTTCCGAAGCACCCTTCCGATGAGCCCGCGATACGGCTGGACGATTTAACCGTTGCCTACAGGGATAACCCGGTTCTGTGGGACATCGACCTCGAGGTGCCCCCGGGTGTCCTGATGGCAATAGTCGGACCGAACGGGGCGGGAAAAACGACGCTCATCAAGGCCATCATGGGCCTCATCAAGCCCGTTGCGGGACAGGTTGCCATCTTCGGCCGTCCTTACGAGAAGCAGAGGCGTCTCGTTGGCTACGTCCCCCAGCGGGCAAGCGTGGACTGGGACTTCCCGACGGTAGTTCTGGATGTGGTAATGATGGGCCGCTATGGGGTTCTCGGCTGGGTCAGGAGGCCCGGGAAAAAAGACAGGGATCTTGCCTTCGAGGCCCTTGAAGAGGTGGGACTGTCCGACCTGTCCCACCGCCAGATAAGCCAGCTTTCCGGGGGACAGCAGCAGCGGGTTTTTCTCGCACGGGCGCTGGTCCAGGATGCTCTCATATACCTCATGGACGAGCCCTTTCAGGGGGTCGATGCCGTAACGGAGCGCTCCATCGTCACCCTGTTGCAGGAGCTTCGGAGGAGGGGCAAAACCGTGGTCGTCGTCCATCACGACCTCCAGACGGTCAGCGAGTATTTCGACTGGGTTACCCTCCTCAACGTGCGCCGCATCGCCAGCGGCCCCGTTGAGGAGGTCTTCACGGAAAAGAACCTTCGGCTTGCCTATGGCGGGCGCGTGGCCTACCTGGGGCACCATTCCCACGAGTAAGCCACGCCGTGCGGCCGGAAGTGAACTGGTGGGAGCTTGTCTGTGGAATTTGCAGCCCTTCTCAAAAATCTTTTGTTCGATTACACGCTCCGGACCGTTGCGCTCGGCTCGGCGACGCTCGGCATCGTCAGCGGCGCACTCGGATCATTCGCCGTCCTCCGCAGGCAGAGCCTTCTGGGTGACGGAATCTCCCATGCGGCGCTGCCCGGCATCGCACTCGCCTTTATCCTGACGGGGAGCAAGGAGTCGGTCGTTTTGCTCCTCGGCGCCGGAGTTGCCGGCTGGCTGGGAACGCTCGTGATCATCGGGATCGTGAGAAACAGCCGCATTGAGGACGAAAGCGCTCTCGGGCTGGTTCTCTCGGTTTTTTTCGGCTTCGGCCTCGTCCTCATAACCTTTATACAGAAACGCCCCGATGCGAGCCAGGCAGGGCTCGACACATTTCTCTTCGGGCAGGCCGCCACGCTCGTTGAAAGCGACCTCATAACCATGGGCGCTCTCGGGGCCGCTGCGCTTCTCTTGATGGGGTTTTTCTGGAAGGAGTTCAAGCTCCTCAGCTTCGATCCCGATTTCGGCTCCGCCCTCGGGTTTCCGATGAGAGTCGTCGATGTATTGCTTACCACCCTGCTCGTTATCGCCATCGTAATCGGATTGCAGAGCGTGGGGGTTGTCCTGATGAGCGCCATGGTCGTTGCCCCCGGTGCAGCCGCGAGGCAGTGGACGGACCGTCTCGGCGTGATGGTTGGGCTGGCAGCCCTTTTCGGGGCCCTTGCGGGGGTTTCCGGCGCGCTGGTAAGCAGCAGCGTTCCCCGGTTGTCAACCGGCCCCACGGTGGTTATCTGCGTAAGCGGCATCGTCCTGATATCCATACTGCTCGCCCCCAACCGTGGACTTCTGTGGAGCTGGCTCCGTGAGCAGGCAAACAGGAGGCAGCTGCGGGTGGATGCCGTTTTGGAGGATCTCTACATACTCGCCGTCAAGCACGGTGACATACGCCGCGCACATTCCATCGAGGTGTTGCGCACGATGAGTATCGGTCACGGTGGGGTCGACCGGAGCTTGAAAGAGCTGGTTAAGGAGGGTCTGGTCAGTGAAACCGGCGAGGGCAAGTGGGCCCTGACGCCGGAGGGCTTCGAGGCGGGAAGACGCCTGGAGAGTTCAGGAGACGAGGAACGATGACGGCGGTGCAGATCGAGATACAGCTCGTGGCGGCCCTGGTGGCGGTGACCTGCTCGCTGCCCGGGGTGTTTCTCATACTCCGGCGGATGGCCATGATGAGCGATGCCATAAGCCACGCAATCCTTCTCGGTATCGTGCTGGCCTTTTTCGTCACCCGGGACATCTCGTCACCTTTTCTCATCATCGCTGCGGCCCTGACGGGCCTTTTGACCGTCAGCATGGTGGAGCTTCTCAACCGGACCGGGCTCGTAAAGGAAGATGCCGCTATCGGCCTCGTGTTCCCCCTGCTGTTCAGCCTCGGCGTAATCCTCATATCGCGGTTTGCCGGAAAGGTCCACCTGGACACGGATGCCGTCCTTCTGGGCGAGATCGCTTTTGCTCCCTTCAACAGGCTCGAGCTGTTCGGGTACGATCTCGGCCCGAAAGCCCTCACGGTCATGGCGGTGATCCTGCTCGCAAACCTTTCCTTCATCATCTTTTTTTACAAGGAGCTCAAGCTCGCCACCTTCGATGCCGGGCTGGCGGCAGTTCTGGGTTTTTCCCCCGGGATCATTCACTACGGCCTCATGACGCTCGTTTCCGTTACGGCGGTAGGGGCCTTCGACGCGGTAGGCTCGATCCTCGTCGTCGCGCTCATGATCGGCCCGCCGGCGACGGCCTATCTCTTCTGCGACCGGCTCTCGTCGATGCTCACCGCCAGCTCGCTGATCGGAGTGATCGTTGCCATCACCGGTTACTGGCTGGCCCATTTTCTGGATGCCTCGATCTCCGGGTGCATGGCGACCATGGCCGGCATCATCTTCGGGCTCACCTTCCTCTTTTCTCCCGGACGCGGGCTCGTTGCAATGAGCCTGCGACGGGTTCGGCAGAGGCTGGAATTTGCCCAGACGATGCTGGTGGTTCACCTCTATCATCACGAGGGACTGCCGGAAGAGGAGAAGGAGAACAGCGTGGAGCATCTCCACGAGCACCTGCGGTGGAGGCGCAGTTTCAGCGAGCGCGTCGTTTGGTTCGCGAAGGAGCGGGAACTGGTTGAACGTCAGAATGGTTTCATAATCCTGACGGAGCGGGGGAGGGCTGCCGCGCAGAAGGCGATAACGGGGTGATGTGCCAAACAAAAAAAAGAGGAGCGACTCTTTAGATACCGATGCGGGAGGTGTTCATGGAAAGGGGATTGAAAGAGGAGTTTGAGAAAAAGTTCAGAGCCTATTTCGGAAGCGCGGACCTTCCCCTTGTGTTTTTCTACTCCGATGATGAGAGGTACGCCGGGCACCTTCGCCCTGTCAGGGGGCACCTGTGCATGATAGCCCAGCTCAACATCCCGGCGGAAGGGGAGACCATCTCTTTTGCCGGCGACACGATCGGATGCAGGGGGGGTGTCCGGTACTCGGGATTTCCCGCGGAGCTTGGACCCGATTTCAGGTATTTTCTCTCCTGCGGCATTCCCGGAAGGGTGGAGGGCGAAAGGTACAAGAAGACCCCCGAGCTGGTGGAGCGGTACGTGGAGAATATGCCCGTCCCTCCCGCGGAAGGCAGGTACCTGGTGTTCAAGCGGTGGGACCGCCTGGAGGAAGACGAAAATCCCGCCGTCGCCGTTTTTCTCGCCAAGCCCCATACCATCTCCGGGCTCTTTACGCTGGCCAACTTCAGGACCCTCGAACAGCTGGCGGTCATCACCCCCTTCTGCTCCGGCTGCGGAAGCATCATCAGCTACCCCCTTGCCGAGAGGGAAAGGAAAGAGTCTCGGGGGGTCATCGGCATGTTTGACGTTTCGGCGCGGCCATTTGTAAGCGATCACGTCCTCTCGTTTTCCGCCCCGATCGGCAAAATCCTGGAGATGCTGGAGGACATGGATGAGAGCTTTCTCACCACCGATTCCTGGGAGCGCGTGTCCCGGAGAATAGGGAGGGGCTCCTGATCCGTGCGGACCTGTTTTGCTTTTTTCAGGACCGCGCACTGGTGA
>WVXK01000056.1:0-1854 GCA_011773515.1 Deltaproteobacteria bacterium | reverse complement strand
GGTTCGGGGTTCCGGCAAAAACCGATCCGACTGCTGCCACATCTTACCGTTGTCCGAAAACTGCTTATACTGAGAGGAGTTTGCCATGAGCGATCAGGCTGGGCAGGGCCCAAAAGAACGGGGCGAAGGGTCGAAGCTCGAGGGGGTCGATTTTTCCGGCGCCGATCACCGGCAGGTGATCATCATCGGGTCGGGTCCGGCGGGTTACACCGCCGCGCTCTACGCGGCCCGTGCGGACCTGAACCCTCTCGTCGTGCAGGGAGGTGAACCGGGGGGCCAGCTCACCACGACGACGGATGTCGAAAACTATCCCGGGTTTCCCGAAGGGATACAGGGCCCCGACCTGATGGACCTTTTTGAAAAGCAGGCGGTGCGATTCGGTGCGGAACAGATCTTCAATCTGGTGACGGCCGTCGATTTTTCTCGCCGTCCCTTCCGGGTCCTCGTGGGGGAGGATAAACCGTTTCTGGCTGACTCCGTCATCATCGCCACGGGTGCTTCGGCGCAGTACATGGGCCTCGAGAACGAGAAGCGGCTTCTGGGAAGGGGTGTTTCGGCATGCGCCACCTGCGATGGCTTCTTCTTCAAAGGCCAGGAAGTCGCCGTCGTGGGAGGGGGGGACACGGCTATGGAGGAATCCCTCTTCCTCACCAGGTTTACGAAACACGTCCACGTGATCCACCGCCGCGATGCCCTGCGGGCCTCGAAGATCATGCAGCAGCGGGCATTCGACAACGAGAACATAAGCTTCATCTGGGACAGCGTCGTCGAGGACGTCCTGGGTGAAGACTCGGTAACGGGCGTGGCCTTGAAAAATGTCAAGAGCGGCAAGCAAAGCACACTCGATGTGACGGGGCTTTTCATCGCCATCGGCCACAAACCGAACACGGAGATATTCCGGGAATGGCTCGACATGGATGAGAAGGGGTACGTCATCACGGCCCACGAGACAACCCTGACGAACGTCCCCGGGGTATTCGCCTCCGGTGACGCCACCGACCACGTGTACCGGCAGGCGGTCACGGCGGCGGGAACCGGGTGTATGGCGGCAATGGATGCCGAGAGGTTCCTGGCGGAAAACCCGCTTTAACCCCCTTTTCTCATACGTTTCATGCCCCGTCCAAATTGCGGGCCGTTCGGGCACATTATTATTGTACAGGTATCAAAAGGGACAGAGGAACGCCGTCCGTGAAAGGTCGGTTTGAGAGGGCGGTTTCTCTCAGCCCTCACTCGGCGATGCCGTGCGCGCCGTCCCACCGGGTGCTGAAAACGCCGGTTCTGTAGACATTCCGGCACGCAATGCAGGCTACTTTTATCTCCCCCAAATCCTTGAGCTTTTTACGGAAGACCTTTCTGTTGGTAACGCCGCACTTCGGGCATTCAGAGCTGACCAGGGTCGATTTTTCCGTTATCTTGATCGTCGTGTAGGCCATTTTACCCCATACCTTTCATTCCGGCCGTTTTCTTCCGGCGAAGAATTCCTTATATAAAACGGTAGGGTTGCGCGGTTCACTGCAAAAGCCCGGGTCTGTTAAACCCTTGTTGGCTGAAACGTAAACCACCGGTTCGTGTAACCGGCAGCCGCTCCGCCAAACCCGTTTGTTGCCATCAAGTTAAATGCCTTACGTATCAAAGTCTGGTATGCCAGTAAGATGTCCTGCCCTGCCGGAACGCTTCGTTCAAAAGTCCACCTTTGGAAACTTTTCAACGTGCTCCGCTTGGCGGCGGGATCCGCCCCTGTGATATCATGGTGCCCATGGGGTTCGATGCCTGCGTGCCTTTTCTAAAGTCCCGTGACGGGGAAGGAGAGATCCGGCAAGACTTTTTTCCCGGAGGTTTGCCGTGAGCAAAAAG
>WVXK01000055.1:1904-11107 GCA_011773515.1 Deltaproteobacteria bacterium | reverse complement strand
CCCCCGGAAGCCCCGAGGATCTGCCCGCCCGGTTGTCCGGACAAAAGATGGACCAGGCCGCAGGTAACCGTTCCGGCGAAGAAAAGGAGGATGAGTTTCGCGGGAGAGAGGCGTTCTTCCAGCGGCGACCCGGCGATGAAGATAAACGCGCCATTTACGGCCAGGGGCAACAGGTGGGTGTGGAAGAGGCCGTACCCCAGGATCCTGATCGGGCTGCCGAGGCCCCCACCCGCCACCAGGGCAACCGCTCCGGCGACCTCCCGCGACCCAGGGAAAAAGACCTTTCCCGCCAGGAAGAAGAGCAGAAGGAGGCCGATGACGGAGAAGGTCACGTAGGGGATGATGCCCAGCCTCACATCAGAGTCGACGGGGATCACGGCGGGTATGGGGAGGAAGAAGTGCTCTTCCCCGGGTTGGCGGGCAAGGCGCGCAAATCCGCTCCCCCCCGGTTCCCCGTCTTCGCCGCCCTGGCCTTTTTTCAGGAGCTTCTCCGCCCTCTTTTTTCCTGCAACCAGCCGGCGGTGGATGTTGCCTGCAGATCTCCGGGGGACGAAGGTGCCGCCGCACGCACGGCAGTGGTAGACGGCGTTTCCCGTATACTGGTAGTCCACGGGGGTTAGCGCCTCATCACAGGCGGGGCATACGAGCCCCTTCTTCGCCCGGAGGAGGACAGGGCCCTCTCCTTTTGATTCCCCGTCATCTTCACCCCTGTCGGCCGAAAAACCCTCCTCTTTTAACAGGGCCATCTCGCCGGAATCGAACCAGATCGCCTTGCAGGTCGGGCACACGTCGACGACGGTGTCACCCCGGGTAACGGGAACCATTCCCGAAATCCTGCATTCGGGGCATGTAACGATCCGGGAGATTGGAAACCTCTCAGAGGATTATCGACAGGACTGATGCCTCGGCAAAGTCAAGGAGCAGCTTCGGGAAAAGCCCGAAGTTCACCACGCCGATGGCCGCGATGACCAGAGCGATGGAGATGGCGAAGCCGACGTGACGAACGGGCATTTCTTCAGTCCCCGGCTTGAGCATATACATGTGCACCACGATACGCAAGTAGTAGTAGATCGATGCTGCGCTGTTCAGGACGCCGATAACGGCGAGCCAGATGTAGCCCGATTTGACCGCCGCCGAGAAGAGGTAGAACTTGCCCACGAATCCCGCCGTGGGTGGAATGCCGCCCAGCGAAACGAGGAAGAGGGTCATGAGCGCCCCCAGGACGGGATACCGGAAACCCATCCCCCGGTAGTGCTCGATGTCGTACCCTTCGTCCTCTCTCTGGCTGATAACTATGGCAACGGCGAAGGCACCGATGTTCATGAAGGCGTAGGCGAGCAGGTAGAACATGGCTGCCTGGGCCCCGAGATTGTCTCCCGATACCAGGCCGACGAGGATGTATCCTGCATGCGCGATGGATGAGTACGCGAGCATCCGCTTCACGTTGTCCTGGACCAGCGCCGTCACGTTCCCCACCGTCATGGTGAGGACGGAAACGACCCAGAGCCCTTTCCAGAGGTAGGGGTACATCTCGGGAAGGGTGATGTAGAGCACCTTGATGACGGCGCCGAATGCGGCGGCCTTCGGCCCCGCCGACATGAAAGCCGTGACCGTCGTCGGGGCTCCCTGGTACGCGTCGGGCGTCCACATGTGGAAGGGCACCAGCGATACCTTGAAGCCGAAGCCGACTAAAAGAAGCGCAGTCCCGCACAGAAACATCACGTTTCCCGCCCCGTTTCCGCCGCTTATGGCATCCTTGATCGCATAGAGGTTCGTGTTCCCCGTTCCCGCGTAGATCAGGGCCATGCCGTAGAGCAGAAAGCCCGTGGCGAAAGCGCCAAGGAGAAAGTACTTCAGCGCCCCCTCGATGGCTGACATCCTTTTCCTGTCGAAACCCACGAGGACGTATATGGGAATCGAGAGGATCTCGAGCCCCAGGAAGATGGTCATCAGGTCGGTTCCCTTCGCCATGATGATCATGCCCACGGCGGACACGAGGAGGAGGAAGTAGTACTCGCCCTTCTGTATCCCCTCCCACTCGTTGTAGGAGCGGCTCATCATCAGGGTGAGGAGGAGGGCAACCAGGATGACGACGGTGAAGAACGCCCCGAAGGCATCCATCTCTATCATCCCCGAGAACGCCTCTATCTTGCCCGTCCCGACGATCCTGACGGAGAAGAGGGCGGCAACCACCCCCACGATGGCCACCCCCGCGTTTACCCCCCTGTTCTCGTCGGGCAGGATGAGGTCGTAGAGGAGGACCAGTATCGCGAAGAGGACGATCACGATCTCGGGCAGGATCGCCTTCAGGCTCATGTATATTGACTGGGCATCAATAGCCATCCACGTTACCTCGTTTCCCCGTCTGTTTCAAAATAGCGCGCCATGATCCGCTCGTGGTAGGGCCGGTCTTTTTCCGCGACCTGAACCCTGGACTCCACCTGGTGGATCAGGTGTTTCACCGACGCATCCATCTTCCGGAGGAAGGGCTGGGGATACACGCCGATCCAGACGATGAACAGGATGATGGGAAGCATGTACGCTATTTCCCGCAGGTTCATATCGGCGATTTTTCTGTTCGCCTCCCTGGTCACCTTGCCGAACATGACCCGCTGGAACATCCAGAGCATGTAGACGGCGGCGAGTATGACCCCGGTGGCGGCGAGCACCGCGAAAGTCTTGTTCACCTTGAATGCCCCGAGAAGGATGAGGAATTCGCCGACGAAACCGTTCAGGCCGGGAAGCCCGATGGAGGAGAGGGTGATCACCATGAAGAAGGCGGCAAAGAGCGGCACCACCCGGGAGAGGCCGCCGAAGTTCTCGATGAGCCGCGTGTGGGTCCTCTCGTATATGATCCCCACGATCAAAAAGAGGGCTCCCGTGGAGAGTCCGTGGTTGATCATCTGTATGATACCCCCCTCGATCCCCTGGATGTTGAGGGCGAACATCCCGAGCATGACGAACCCCAGGTGGGAGACGGAGGAGTAGGCCACGAGCTTCTTCACGTCCTTCTGCACCATCGCCACCAGCGCCCCGTAGATGATGCCGATGATGGCGAGAACCGATATGACAGGGACCAGGTCGACCGTCGCCTGCGGGAAGAGGGGCATGGCGAAGCGCAGGAAACCGTAGGTCCCCATCTTCAGCAGCACGCCGGCAAGAATGACGGAGCCTGCAGTCGGCGCCTCCACGTGCGCGTCGGGAAGCCACGTGTGGAAGGGGAACATGGGCACCTTGAAGGCGAAGGCCAGGAAGAATGCGCCGAACATGTAGAGCTGCAACTTGGCGGGCATGTTGAGCCGGTACAGCTCGAGAAGGTCGAAGGTGAACTCTCCCGTCACGCCCTTGTTGTAGAACGCGAGGGCAAGGATCGCAACGAGCATGAGGACGGACCCCGCCATCGTGTAGAGGAAGAACTTGATGGCCGCGTATATGCGCCGCTCTCCCCCCCACACGCCGATCAGAAAGTACATGGGTATCAGCATCAGCTCCCAGAAGATGTAGAAGAGAAAGAGGTCCAGGGCGAGGAACACGCCGACCATCCCCGTCTCGAGCAGCAGCATGAATATCATGTACTCTTTTATGTTCTTCCTTATCCCCGAATAGGATGCGAGAACGGAAATGGGCATCAAAAAGGTGGTGAGAAGAACGAGCCAGAGGCTGATCCCGTCGATACCCAGAAAGTACTGGATGCCGTAACCGGGAAGCCACGACCGTTTCTCGACCATCTGCATGACATCGAGGCTCCCGTCGAACCGGGCAAGGACGGCGAGGGACACGGCGAAGACCAGCAGGGTCACCAGGAGAGAGAAGTTCTTTATGAGCCCCTCCCTCTCCTTCGGCACGAAAAAGAGGACCAGAATGCCCGCCACGGGCAAAAAGATCATCAGGGACAGAATGGGAATGCCGAGTATGCTCATAATCTCTCTACGGGCTCCTTTTTATCCGAAAATCATGTATCCCACCAGGATCAGGGCGCCCAGAAGCAGGGAGAATGCGTAGTTCTGCACAATCCCCGTCTGCAGCCGCCGTATCGCCTGCCCCGTGCCGAGCAGCACCTGGCCCACGCCGTTTACGATCCCGTCGACGACCAGCACGTCGAAGATCTCCCAGAGAAGGACCGACCCCCGGTACAGGGGGTACACGACCAGGGTGTGGTAGATCTCGTCCACGAAGTACTTGTTGTACACCACGTGGTAGAGCGTGTGATATTTATCCGCTATCTTCCCCGGAAGATCCCTGTTCTTCACGTAGAGCGTGTAGGCCACCCATATGCCGCCCACGGCTATCGCCACCGCGAGCCCCATCAGGCCGAGCTCGAGGGCAACCGGCGGGTGGTGCGCCGCCTCTGCGTGCCCGCCGCCGCTGAGGCCGGCGAAAACGGGCTCGAGAAACCGCTCGAACCGGTTCGATCCCCCCAGGACGTGGGGTATGCCTATGTAGCCGCCGATAACGGAAAATACCGCCAGGATAGCGAGGGGTACCGTCATCGACTTCGGGGACTCGTGGGCCTGCGCCTCAACCTGGGGCTCCATGCGCGAATCGCCGAAAAAAGTCATGAATACGAGGCGGAACATGTAGAATGCGGTGATCAGGGCCGCGGCGGAACCGACGAGCCAGAGGGCCTTGCTCCCGTGGGCCGACGAGAAGGTCTTCCAGAGGATCTCGTCCTTGGAGAAGAAGCCGGAAAAGCCCGGGATGCCGGCGATGGCCAGGGTGGCGATGAACATGGTCCAGAAAGTCACGGGCATGTATTTTTTTACCCCCCCCATCTTCCGCATATCCTGTTCACCGGCCAGCGCGTGGATGACCGAACCGGAGCCGAGAAAGAGGAGGGCCTTGAAGAAGGCGTGGGTCATGAGGTGGAAGATCCCCGCGGCGAATGCGCCGACTCCGCAGGCCAGGAACATGTAGCCGAGCTGGGAGACGGTGGAGTAGGCGAGAACCCTCTTGATGTCGTTCTGGGCAATGCCGATCGTTGCGGCGAAGATCGCCGTCGCCGCCCCGATGACTGCCACCACCATCATGGAGGTGGGAGCCAGGAGGAAGAGCGTGCTGGAGCGCGCCACGACGTAGACGCCGGCGGTGACCATCGTCGCCGCGTGGATGAGCGCCGATACCGGCGTGGGGCCCTCCATGGCGTCGGGGAGCCAGACGTAGAGCGGTATCTGCGCGGACTTCCCGATAGCGCCGCCGAAGAGAAGGAGGGTGATGGCCGTAACCACCCCCGTCCCCAAGACAGCGCTGCCCTGCAGGCCGGCCGCCTTCCCGAAGACATCGGAAAAGCCGACCGAACCGAAGGTCCAGAACATGAGGAAGACGCCGATGATGAAGGCAAAATCCCCGACCCTGTTCACGATGAAGGCCTTCTTCCCTGCATCGGCGGCCGACTTCTTCTCGTACCAGTAGCCGATCAGAAGGTAGGAGCAGAGGCCGACTCCCTCCCATCCCACGAAGAGGAGCAGGTAGTTCGACGCCATGACCAGGATGAGCATGGCAAAGGTGAAGAGGTTCAGGTACACGAAGTACCTGGCATAGGCTTTCTCGTGGGACATGTAGCCGGTGGAGTAGACGTGGATCAGAAACCCCACCCCCGTTACCACGAGGATCATCACCGAGGAGAGGGGGTCCAGGTAGAGGGAGAATGCCGCCCTGAAGCTTCCCGCCTGGATCCAGGTGAACAGGTCCACCTCGAATACCCGTTGCTCCGCGGGCAGCCGGAGCAGGGAGGCAACGCACAAAAGGGCGACCAAAAACGACAGGCCCACGACGCCGGGGCCGATCATGCTCACCACCTTGCGGTATGGGGAATCGAAGAGGGGGTCGTGATGGTGACCGTGGTCGTGGCTCTCGCTGCCCGATCCCTCCAGCTCGTCGTAGTAGCGCCGGAGGAGCACCCTCCGTTCACTGACGATGGCAACGGCGCCGTTTAAGAAGACGCCGATGAGTGGCAAAACGGGAACGAGCCATAAAAAGTCTAGCATGGTAAGTGACCTGCCTGTTCGTCAGAATTTCAAAATGTTCAGTTCCGTTATGTCAACCGTCTCTTTGTGCCGGAAGACGGCGATGATGATCGCCAGTCCCACGGCGGCCTCCGCGGCGGCAACGGTCATCACCATGAAGGCGAATACGTTGCCCGTGGTGTCGCCGAGGTAGGATCCCGCCGCCACGAATGCGACATTCACGGCATTCAGCATGATCTCGATGCTCATGAGGATGATGAGTACGTTCTTCCTTGCCACGACGCCCACCACCCCTATGCCGAAGAGGATGCCGCTCAGTATGAAGTAGTAAGAAGTGGGAACCATCTCCCCCCTCCTAAAATTTTCTCCTCGCAAGGACGATAGCCCCCACGATCGCCGCGAGCAAAAGCACCGACGTCAGCTCGAATGGCAGAAGGTACTCGGTGAAGAGGGCTTTTCCGACTGCCTCCACGCTGCCCACGTCCACCGCCTCCACCCTCTCGAGCCCCCTGCTTCCCGCTACGGCCCCCTCGAGCATCAAAAGACCCGCGGCCACCACTCCCAGCCCCCGTAGGAAGGTGGGTTTCTCCATGGGGAGCTTTGACTCGGCAACGTTCAAGAGCATGATGACGAAGACGAAGAGCACCACGACGGCGCCGGCATACACGATCACCTGAATGACGGCGATGAAGTGGGCGTGGCGAAGCACGAAGAGGGCCGCCACGGCAAAAAGGGTCAGGATCAGGTACATGGCGCTCGATATGGGGTTGCGCCTGGTCACGACCATGATCGAGCCCCCTACGGCCACGAGCCCGAAGAGGAAGAAAAGCACCAGCTCCATCGTCATCTCCCTGTCAGTCTTTGAGCAACGAATCTATCGTGTACACGAGATCTTCCCGGCCCCGCTCGGGAAGGGTGTACCATCCCGTGTCCATCCGTATCGCATCGCAGGGACAGGCCTCGACGCACATCCCGCAGTACACGCACCGAAGCATGTCTATGTCAAAGCGCACCGGATACTTCTCTATGCCCGGCTCCGGGTGCTCCCCCGCCTCGATGGTGATACAGTAGGCCGGACAGGCGGTGGCGCAGCAGAAGCAGGCAACGCACCTCGGCGTCCCGTCATCGCGCTTCGTCAGCCGGTGCCGTCCGCGGAAGCGGGGAGGAACGGGCCTCTTCACTTCCGGGTAGTCGATGGTGGGGATCCGCCGGGGATTCGCCAGGTTCCTAACGAAATGGTTGATCGTCACCGAGAGCCCCCGTAGGATCTCCTTCAGGTACACCCGCTCTCCGAGGGGCATCTCCTTGGGCCTGGACAGTTTCTTTACGCCAATCATACGATCCTCGTATTACCCAGGAGGAGTATCACCCCTCCCGTAATGAATATATTTGCGAGAGAAAGGGGCAGAAGCACCTTCCACCCGAGCCTCATCACCTGGTCGTACCGGAACCGGGGTATGGTCCACCGCACCCAGATGAAGAACCAGCAGAAGAAGAGCACCTTGAATACAAAGGCACCCACCTGCATGAGGACGACGAGAAAGGAGGGCAGATGGATCACGTGCCGGAAAATGTGGAACCCGTCGGCGTAGAGGTAGGGAATCTGCCACCCGCCGAAAAAGAGCGTCGCGATAAGGCCACTGGCAACGACGAGGTGCACGTACTCGGCCATGAAGAACATGGAAAACTTGAAGGATCCGTATTCGGTGTGAAAGCCGGCGACGATCTCCGACTCTCCCTCGGGCAGATCGAAGGGAACCCTCGACGACTCGGCGAAGACGGCAACGAGGAAGAGGATAAAGCCGAGGGGCTGAACGACCACCCCCCACTTGGGGATTATCCCCAGGATAAGATCCCCCTGCGCCCGCGTTATCTCCGAGAGCTTTAGCGACTCAAAAACCATGGCAACCCCGATTATGGAAAGGCCCAGGGATATCTCGTAGCTGATCATCTGGGCCGAACTCCTGAGGCCACCCAGGAGGGAATACTTGTTGTTCGAGGCCCAGCCGGCGAGAATGACCCCGTATACGGTGAGGGAGGAAAAGGCGAAAATGTAGAGGATCCCCACGTTCAGGTCAGCCACCTGGAGGGGGATCTCCCTCCCGAAGAGAGTGATCGTGTCACCGAAGGGCACGACGGCAAAGGTGAGAAGGACGGGAGCCAGTGCGAAGACCGGCGCCATGCGGTAGAAGACCGGGCTCGCCGCATCGGGGGTAAAATCCTCTTTGAAGAGAAGCTTGATGGCATCGGCCAGGGGGTGGAAAAGCCCTCCCAGGGTGAGGCCGAAGATGTCGGCTTTCGCCGGCCCCATCCTGTCCTGGATATAGGCCGCCCCCTTCCGCTCCCCCCAGACGAGAATGGGAACGAGGCCGAGGACGAAGGCGAGCATGATCCCGATCTTTACGCACGCTATGATGATATCCAGCAGCATGGCCTACACTGTCTCCCCCACCTGGATTCCAAAACTCCCGATGGTATCGTAGCCGAGTCCCGTGAAGAACTCCTCCCTGAGCGCCAGCTCGTCGAACACCTGCTGCGCGCCCCCGAACTCCCAGGAGGCGCCCAGCTTTCTCGCCAGCCCGGTCAGGATCCACACGTCCTCCTTCGCCGCGCCTCGCGGAGGAAACGCCCTGTGGAAGCGCTGCACCCTTCCCCGGTAGTTCGTGAAGGTACCGCCCTTCTCGGCAAAGGTGGCCGAGGCAAGAACGAGCGAGCTGTTCCGTGAAACGGCGCTTTCGTTCGAAGCAATGTTGATCACGTAATCGACGTTATGCAAAATTTCGCCTACCAGAGCGTCATCGGCTCCTCCCAGGCGCGATCCCACGACCACGAGCGCCTTCAGGTTGCCCTTTTTCGCCTGCTCAACGATGCCGTTGAAGTCGAGACCTCCCTCCCGGGGGCCTATCCCCATCTCTTTCGCGCCCCTGCTGTTGGGGTTCTTATCCTCCCTGACCAGGAAGTCGTCGTGGTAGGGATCCGCCGCCGCAACCTCGGAGGTGAAGGCAAGATGGGGCGTGCCGATGACCTCGAAAGCCAGCTTCTTCGTCAGGTACAGCTCCTCGTTGGAGGACCCCGGGGAAGCGATGACGGCAACCCGAGAGGGCCCATCGCGCCGCACGATCTCAGAAAGGGCCATCGCCCCGGTGTAGAGCAGGGCATCCCACTCGCCGGCGACCTCCTCGCCGCCCGCGCTCCGGAAGGGGAACAGGATCCTGTTTTCATTGACCGTCTTGTAGGTGA
>WVXK01000055.1:798-1827 GCA_011773515.1 Deltaproteobacteria bacterium | reverse complement strand
AAGGAACCATACCCTGCACTGGAACCGGAAATCCCTGTCTGTCAGGGCGCCAACGGGACACACCTCGGCGAGGTTGCACGTGTACCGGTTTTCAAGTGGCCTTCCCGGGTAGATGTCTATCGACGAGTGGGACCCGCGGTGAAAGATATTCAGCTCATCGGTGCCCACCACTTCCCTCAGAAAGCGCATGCACCGCGTGCAGAGCACGCACCGCTCGGAATCGAGGATGATGAGTCCCCCGATATCCTTTGCCTTGAACTTCCGCTCCTTGTCCTCGAGGGCGAAGCGGCTCCCGTGAAGACCGAACTTCATGTAGTAATCCTGCAGGCCGCACTCTCCCGCCTGGTCGCAGACAGGGCAATCGACAGGATGGTTGATGAGGAGAAACTCGAGCACCCCGGTGACGGCCTTTTTCACCCTCTCCGTGTCGGTGCGCACGACCATCCCGTCGGCGCAGAGCGTGGAGCAGGCCGTCTGGAGCTTGGGCGTGTTTTCCAGCTCCACCAGGCACACCCTGCAGTTTCCGGCGATCGACAGGCGGGGGTGGTAGCAGAAGTGGGGAATCTCGATTCCCGCTTTCTGTGCAGCCTGAAGAACCGTCGTGCCCGTCTTAACCTCACAGGTCTTTTCGTTGATCGTTACCTTCAGCATCCCTCACCCACACCGAGCGTACGTTTTCTATATCTCGATCTCACTGTCGAGACACCTCTTCTCCCGTATGTGATGTTCGAACTCCTCCCGGAACTTGCCGATGAAGGAGATTGCCGGCATCCCCGCGGCGTCTGCCAGGGGACAGATCGTCTTTCCCATCATGTTGTCGCAGAGCTCCAGGATCAGGTCGAGGTCTCCCTCGCGGCCCTGGCCGTTTTCGATGCGGCGCAGGATCTTTCTCAGCCATTCCGTCCCCTCGCGGCAGGGCGTGCACTGGCCGCAGGACTCGTGGGAATAGAAGTCGGCCAGGATAAGAAGAGCCTTTACCATGCAGACCCCCGCCGGTATGACGATGATGGCGGCGGAGCCTGCCATGGT
>WVXK01000055.1:0-749 GCA_011773515.1 Deltaproteobacteria bacterium | reverse complement strand
TCGTATATGATCTCCTTCAGGTTCGTGCCCACGGGAAGCTCGTAGATCCCGGGTTTCTTCACGTATCCCGACAGGCCGAACAGCCTCGTCCCCCCATCTTTCTCGACGCCGAGGGAGGCGAACTTCTCGCCGCCGTGTGCGATGATGTAGGGGATGTCGGCAATGGTCTCCACGTTGTTGACTATGGTGGGGCCCGCGAAAACCCCCACCTGGGCGGGGAAGGGCGGCTTGAGCCGGGGCTGCCCCTTCTTTCCCTCCAGGGACTCTATGAGCGCCGTCTCCTCGCCGCAGATGTAGGCGCCCGCTCCCCGGTGGACGTAGACGTCGATGTCAAACGCCGAGCCGAGTACTTTTTTGCCCAGATACCCCCCCTCGTACGCCTCGGAGATCGCCTCCTCCAGGATCCGGGCCTGATTTACGAACTCGCCGCGAATGTAGATGAAGCATATGTTGGCCCCGATGGCGTATGCGGCGATGACGATCCCCTCGAGCAGGAGGTGGGGGCCCCGCTCCATGATCAGCCGGTCCTTGAAGGTCCCGGGCTCCCCCTCGTCGGCATTGACGACGAGGTATTTCTTCTTCGCCGACTCCTTCGGCACGAATCCCCATTTCACCCCCGCCGGGAATCCCGCTCCGCCTCTCCCCCGGAGGTTCGCCTTCTTCACCTCTTCGATCACCTCGTCGGGTGTCATCTTGAGCGCCTTTGTCAGGGCCTCGTACCCGCCGTACTCCCGGAAGGTGTCTATGTG
>WVXK01000054.1:11254-11451 GCA_011773515.1 Deltaproteobacteria bacterium | reverse complement strand
AACTACCATTACTATCTGTCAGACGAAAACATCCTGGAGCTGGGGCCCCACACCGATGCGGTCCTCGCCGCCTACAGGCGGGATGGGAAAGGCGCCCGCCTCCTTCTCGTTGTTTACCCCGACGGTCAGGCAGCTGCCAGGGCACACGCCAGCTTTCTCCGGCACTACCTGCCCGAAAAAGTTACCGCAGAGGTGGT
>WVXK01000054.1:916-11083 GCA_011773515.1 Deltaproteobacteria bacterium | reverse complement strand
GCCGAAGAAAGGGGAAAAAGCCGGGTCGTTCTCGTGCGGGACGAAAATGTCCTGGACATGGGGGGAATGATAGATCGCGACATCCTATCGGCCATGCTGGACAGGGGTTTAACCGCCCTCATGGACACGGCAGACCCCGCCCGGGCGTGGAAGAAGCTGGTGTCCCCCGGCGACACGGTGGGCATAAAAAGCAACGTCTGGCACTACCTTCCCACCCCGGAGCCCCTCGAGACGGCGATAAGAGGTCGCCTCACCGGCGCGGGGGTCAAAAGGGAGGACATTTCCGCAGACGACCGGGGGGTGCTCGGAAACCCCGTCTTCAAACGCGCCACGGCGTTGATCAACGTGCGCCCCATGCGGACCCACCACTGGTCGGGCCTCGGCACACTCCTGAAAAACTACATCATGTTCGTCCCAAAACCCCGGGAATACCACGGGAACGGGTGCGAGGGGCTCGGCGCTATCTGGCGCCTGCCCCACGTTGCCGGCAAAACGCGGCTCAACATCCTGGTGATGCTCACACCCCTTTTCCACGGCACCGGGCCCCACCATTTCAACCGCCGCTTTACCTGGCGGTATTGCGGCCTGATCGTGAGCCGGGACCCGGTTGCGGCCGACGCGACGGGGGCCAGGATCATCCAGGCCAAACGAAACGCCTTCTTCGGAACGGAAAGGCCGATCAGCCCGCCGCCACGGCACATAGCAGCGGCCGAGGACCGCTTCGGCCTGGGCAACAGCCGTCCTGAAGGGATCTCCCTCATCAAGCTGGGCTGGGAAAAAGATATTCTCGTCTGAAGAGATTTTACGGGCCGATCCGTAAAAGGCCGGGTCGCTGCCGGCCCGTGCCAATCAAAGACCCAGTGCCTCGCACACCAGGAACACCTCTACGGCAGAGGCCGACGGTTTCTTCTCCATGATCGTCACCACGTTGCAGATCCGCTGGGGGGAGTCGCAGTCGGCGCATATCCCCGTCACGGCGCAGGGGGTCCCGTACCCGAGGCGCTTCGCGTTCATGGGTGCGACAAAATCCTTTATCCTTCTCACGCCGCTTTCGGCATCCTTCACGATCTTGTTTCCGCCTGCAACGACGACCACCCTTTTCGGCCCGAAGGCCATTGCGTTGACCCGGTTTCCCGTCCCGTCGATGTTCACCAGCTTCCCGTCGAGGGTCACCGCGTTCGTCGAGGTGAGGAAGAGGTCGCAGGTGAGCTGGCCCAGGCGGATCTCCTGCCGCTCCTCCGGGGTCAGTCCCGGCAGGCCGTGGTTGAGCAGCTCCTTGCCCTTCTCCTTCATCGCCTGGCGGATCTTCAGGGCCGCAACGGTCAGGGAGCCGCCGAACCCGATGGAGCCGGCCTCCTCGCACTCTTTGATGATCGCGCTCCTCGCCTCGTCGATGGTGTCGAACACTCTCGCGCCGAACCGGTTCTTCTGCAGGCCCTGCGCACAGGCGTCGGCGAGCACTCTGTAGTGCCACCGGTACATCTCGATGCTTCTTTCCATTCTTCCTCCTGGGGGTCAGTTCCCATTTTCTCACATTTTTTTTATTACCGTACTTTACCAATTACCCATCGTCCCTCATAGGGCAAAAATGCGAAAAACCTGAGGATATGGGAACTGACCCCCAATGCTTTGGAATATTGAAAAAATTTTTGTTAGAATGCTTTTTAGACTATCCGACATAGGCAAAAAAAACCGGGGGAGCGGGGAGGAGCTATCAAACAGCCAGATTCACGAGGCCTCCCCCTCCAGATAGCACCCAGGGAGTTTTCGGGACACTCTTTTAGCGAGAGTGATCTATCAAAGGAGGTGTGACATGAGGGGATCGGTAAGAACACTGGGAGTTCTCTTTCTCTCGCTGGCCACGCTCTTTTTCACGGGCCAGTCTCTTGCGGCAGATACCTACAAGGTCGGCGTCGTCACGTTTTTGTCCGGTGGCGCGGCAGGCCCCTTCGGCGTCCCTGCAAAAAATGCCGCTGATGTGATCGTTGAAGCTTTGAATGCAGGCACGGTTCCCGCCCCTTACACCACGAAAGGGTTTGCAGGGAAGCAGATCGAGATGGTTCTCATCGATGAGGCAGGAGGAGCCACGGAGCAGGTGACGGAATTTCGGAACCTGGTCCAGCAGAAGAAGGTGGACGCCGTGATCGGCTACATCTCCAGCGGACACTGCCTGGCGATCGCCCCCGTGGCGGAAGAGTTGAAGGCCCTGACGGTGCTCTTTGACTGCGGCACTCCCCGGATCTTCGAGGAAGCGTCCTACACCTACGTCTTCCGAACCGGCCCCACCGCCACCATCGACAACGTGGGCGCCGCCCGCTACATACTCGACATGAAGGCGGACCTCAAGGGCGTGTCGGGCATCAACCAGGACTACGCCTGGGGCCACGACTCGTGGAACGACTTCATCAGCACCCTGAAGGTGCTCAAGCCCGACGTGGAAGTCAAAAACGAGCTCTTTCCGAAGCTCTTCAAGGGACAGTACGGGGCGGAAATATCGTCACTGACGGTGAACAAGGCCGACTTCATACACTCGAGCTTCTGGGGGGGCGACATGGAAGCCTTCGTGCTCCAGGGCAGCGCCCGGGGCCTCTTCGATGACCAGCCCGGGGTCCTGACCACCGGCGAGACGGCCATGTTCCGTCTCGACATCCCCGAGGGAACCATCATCGGCGGACGGGGGCCATTCGGCGTGTTCGCTCCCGAGAGCGCGCTGAACAGCTGGTTCAGGGAAAACTACATAAAGCGCTTCGACACACCGCCCACCTACCCCTCCTACAAGATGGCCCAGGCATTTCTCGGCTTGAAGACTGCCATCGAGAAAGCGGCAGCCGCAAAGGCCGATTTCACCACCGCAGACGTCATAAAGGCCTTCGAAAATCTTGAGTTCGAGGCACCGAGCGGCACGGTGATGATGAAAATCGGCAAGGGCCATCAGGCAGTGCAGGGAACCGCCTACGGGCAGTTCACCAAGAAGGACGGAAAACCCACGGTGAAGAACGTGAAGCGCTTCTCTGCAGACTGCGTGAGCCCGCCCGACGGGATATCGAGCGCAGACTGGATCAAGGGAGGGATGAAAGGAGCCAAATGCGAGTAAGTAGGGCCGGGCTTACCACATGAAGCTTTTGCTCGTCATCCTGATCGACGGCCTGGTCTACTCGTCCTGGCTGTTTTTGGTGGCCGCAGGCCTCACCCTCATCTACGGGGTGATGCGGATCTTGAACATGGCCCACGGCAGCCTGTATGCCGTGGGCGCTTACGCTTCCGCCTCGGTGGTGGGATGGTACTACGCAACGGGATACCCGCCTGCCGCAGGCTACGCCCTGTTCATATTCTGCGCCATGGCCACGGGCCTTATCGCGGGAATCCTGATCGAGCGGGGGATCTTGCGCTTCGTCTACGGAAAAGACGAGGTGATCATCCTGCTCGTCACCTATGCGGTCCTTTTGATCCTGGAGGACGCCATCAAGCTCATCTGGGGGGTGGACGCCTATTTCGCCATCCAGCCCTACAAGGCGCTTGGCAGGACGAGCATCATAGGGGTCCCCTTCGCGAACTACGACCTCGCCCTGATCGCCGTGGCCGTCCTCGTGGGGTTTCTGCTCTGGTACGGGTTGAACAGGACGCGCCACGGGAAGCTGCTCCGGGCCGTCATCCACGACCGGGAGATCAGCATGGCCATGGGCATCAACGTGCCCGCCATTTTCGCCGCCACCTTCGCCATCGGGAGCATACTCGCTGCAATCGCAGGCGGGCTGATCGCCCCGTCGCTCTCGGTGGTACCCGGCATGGGCATCGAGGTGATCGTCATCGCCTTCGCCGTCGTGGTAACCGGCGGGCTGGGGAGCATCGGCGGGGCGCTGCTGGGGTCACTGCTCATCGGGATATCGAGAGCCGCGGCGGTGCACCTTATCCCGCAGGGTGAGGTCCTGGTCATCTTCGTGATCATGGCGACGGTGCTTGCCGTTCGCCCCGAAGGGATATTCGTGCGGGCGAAAGAGAGGAAGATATGAGCCGCGGGAAGGACAGGACGATTCCCCTCCTGACCCTGGGGTTCTCCCTTCTTCTGGCTGCGAACTTCGTCATGCCGAGATGGCTCTCCTTTCTCGTCATGGTGTCTCTCGCCAGGTCCCTCGTGGTGATCGGGATCGTGGTGCTGATGCGATCGGGGCTCGTCTCCTTCGGTCAGGGGTTCTTTTACTGCATCGGCGGATACACGGCCGGAATCGCTGGCAACTACTTCGGGATAACGGACATCTCCCTCACGCTTCTGATCTCCATCGCCATATCCGCGCTGGCAGGGGGCCTCATCGGGCTGCTCCTGTGCAACTACCGGGAGATCTTCTTCGCCATGCTGACGCTGGCCGTCTCCATGATCCTCTACAGCGTCATCGTCAAAAACCCGACACTCGGGGGGAGCGACGGGTTCAACGTCTCTCCCCCGCACATCTTCGGCATATCGCCGGACATGGCGGACCCCGGGCTGTCGCTGCCCGCCGTTACCTGCATCGTCGTCTACCTCGTATCTGTCCTTATCCATCGCTATTTCAAATCGGGGCTCGGCTACGCCGGTGTCGCCGTGCGCCTCAACGAGATCCGGGTCGAATATCTCGGCGCCTCCCCGAAAGTGATCGTCTACTCGAAATACATCCTTGCAGGCGTGCTCGCCTCTATCGGCGGGACCCTCATCGCCTACGGGACGGGCCACGTTGACCCGGAGCTCGCGTACTGGACCACGTCGGGCGAGTTCGTCTTCGTTGGGCTGCTCGGGGGCGTGAGCCACGTGGCGGCGCCCGTGATCGCCTCCGTCCTGTTTCAGGTGCTGCGCAGCTACGCACTGGATCTGGCCCCGTACGTCTGGCAGATGCTGCTCGGCTTCGTGCTCCTGATGATAATCCTGTTCCTTCCGGAGGGGCTCTGGTCCGTCATCGCACGGCTCAATCCGAAGAGGAGAGGTGATGAAAGCGCTCCTTGAGGTACATAACCTGTCGAAGAACTTCGGCGCCGTGGTTGCAGCGGAGGACATAAACGTCACGATCGGCGAAAAGGAGGTTGTGGGCATCATCGGGGCGAACGGCGCCGGAAAGACCACCTTCGTGAACATCATCACCGGCTACGTGAAGCCCACGGGGGGCACCGTGCGCTTCCAGGGAATTGACATCACGGGCCAACCGCCGCGTAAGATAATCCGCATGGGCATCTGCCGATCCTTCCAGATCACCCAGCTCTTTCCGGATATGGACGTGTGGGAAAATCTCATGGTCTCCTGCACGCTCCTGAACAACCCCCTCAAACGCCTGACCCGTCCCTTCGACCAGAAGGGGTTCCGGGACCGGGTGATGGGCACCCTCGAGGAATTCGGCATCAGCGAATATGCCAACGAAGCGGCATCGACCCTGCCCCAGGGAGTCCGCAAGCTCCTCGACGTCGCCATGGCCATGATGGGGCCTACAAACCTGCTCCTTCTGGACGAGCCCACGAGCGGCGTGGCGATCCACGAGAAATTTCCCCTGATGGACACCATCATGGAGAGCGTGAAATCAACGGGAGCAGCGACGATATTCATCGAGCACGACATGGACATCGTGCAAAATTACACCGACCGGATAATCGCCTTCTACGACGGGAGGGTCATCGCCGATGGGCCTGCCGCCGATGTGGTCAAAAACGAAGAGGTCATCAGGTACGTGATCGGCCAGGAACCGGACGGGGAAGGATGACCATGCTCGAAGTTTCCCATCTGAATGTTTTCTTCCAGAAGACCCACATTTTGCGGGATGTGTCCCTGGACGTGGGAAAGGGATCGATTGCGGGAGTCATCGGGAGGAACGGCGCGGGGAAAACCACGCTCATGAGAACGATCATGGGGCTCACGAAAGTAGAGTCGGGCAGGATCGTCATCGGCGGCTCGGAGGTGACGATGGAAAAGGCCCACAAGCGTCCGGCCCTTCGGGTGGGGTACATGCCCGAAGACAGGAGGCTCATCCCCGACCTCACCGTCGAGGAGAACGTGCTGCTTCCCGTGTGGGCCACGGCTGCAACCGGTTTCAGGAACCGGCTCGAATGGGTGTACGGGCTCATGCCGGAAGTCGAGGCCATGTCCAGGCGCAAGGCGCTCCAGCTCTCCGGCGGCCAGCTCAAGCTCGTGGCGCTTGCCCGGGCGCTTATCATCGGGGAAAAGCTCCTGCTTCTCGACGAGCCCTTCGAGGGTGTGGCCCCGGCACTTGCCATGCGCCTGGCGGAGGTGCTGCGTACCCTCAGGGTGGAGGGGATCGCCATCCTTCTCTCCGCCTCCGATGACACCTATTCTGCGGATCTCGTGGAGAACTCCTTCACCATCGAGAGAGGGGAGATAATCGCCAGGAACCGGGCAGGGAGCACGAATGAGATAGAATAAGAAGGTGGCACCAGGCAGCATTCAACTTCCGCTTACAAGGAGGTCGTTATGTTCGAATATTCATCCCCTCACGACACGGTTTTCACGGTCCGCAACGTGACCGTCAAGTTCGGAAACGGGGTCATCAGCGAGATCGGCTACGATGTGAAGAAGATGGGCCTTTCCTCGGTCCTGCTGGTGACCGACGAGAACATACGAACGAACACCGGTATCATAACGACCTGCGCGAAGCACCTGGATGAATATGGCATCGACGTAGAGATCTACGACCAGACGCCCATAGAGCCCATCGACACGGGCGTGCTCGAAGCGATAGAGTTCGCAAAGACCAGGAACTTCGAGGGGATCATCGGTATCGGCGGCGGGAGCAGCATCGACATGGCAAAGATGATAAACCTCTACACCACCTACCCGGCCGATTTCTACGACTTCATAGCTCCCCCCACGGGAAGGGGGAAAGAGGTTCCCGGACCGGTAAAGCCGATGATCGCCGTGCCCACCACATCCGGCACGGGGAGCGAGAACACCCCCGTGGCCGTCGTGGACCTGACGAAGGAAAAACTGAAAGTGGGCATATCCCACCCCTACCTGGTGCCGAACCTGGCCATTCTGGACCCCACCCTCACGATCACCCTCGACCCCTACTATACGGGCGCAACGGGTCTCGACACCCTGCTCCACTCCATCGAGGCGTACACATCCATCCCCTACTATTCCCGTCCCCGCCCCGCTTCCCCCGACAAGCGGCCCGTCTACATCGGGTCGAATCCCGTCTCCGACCTCTTCGTGGAAGAGAGCATCAAGCTGGTGGGGAAATATCTCAGGCGCGCCTATTACCAGCCCTTCGACCTGGAGGCGCGGGAGAAGATGCTCCTCGCTACCCACCTGGGAGGAGCCTTCGGAAACGCGGGAGTCCACGTCCCCCACGCGCTCGCCTATCCCATCGCCGGGAGAAACCATGAGCTTCCCCACGGCATAGCCGTGTCTCTCACCGGCCCGAAGGGCCTCGAGTTTCTCTCCCCCGCGGCGGAAGAAAAGCTGGCGAAAGTGGCCCGCTGGCTGGGCCAGGACTCGGAAGGCCTGAGCACCCGCGAGGCGGCGTTTCTTGCAGGCGAGGGCTTACGGGACCTCATGAGCGACCTGGGCCTGGCCCGGGGTCTGAAATACGCGGGCTTCGACGAAAAGGACGTAGACGAACTGGCCGAGGCGGCGATGCAGGTCCAGCGTCTCCTCACCATGTCCCCCCGCAGGGTGGAACTTCAGGACGCGAAGGATATTTACCGGGGAAGCCTGGAGAACTGGTAGTGGGGTCAGTTCCCATTTTCTCACATTGGGTAAAAATGCGAAAAACCTGAGGATATGGGAACTGACCCCTGATATTGCGTTAGAATAGAAATATGCTGCCATGGTGGGTGGAAGCGGTCATGGTTCGTCTGCAGGAGAGATTCGCAAAATCGGTCTTGACCCGGTCACAAATCCCGGGGGTGGACTACTGCGTAAATCCTTATACGGGATGCATGCATGCCTGCAGGTACTGTTACGCCGATTTCATGAAGCGCTTTACCGGCCACAAGGAAAAATGGGGAAGTTTCGTCGACGCGAAGGTGAACGCGCCCGGCGTCCTCGCCAAAGAGCTGAAAAAGAAGCGAGAGGGCAACGTGATGATCAGTTCTGTCACCGACCCCTACCAGCCGGCAGAGAAAAGGTACCGCATCACGAGGGGATGCCTGGAGGTCCTTATCCCCTCGCGTTTTTCCGTGCAGATCCTTACCAAATCCCCTCTCGTTTTAAGAGATCTGGACCTTCTAAGAAAGTTCGATGACATAGCGGTGGGAATCACGGTCACCACCGACGACGATGGGGTGAGGAAAGTCTTCGAGCCCGGGGCTCCCCCGATAGAGGAGCGCATCGAAGCGCTCAAAAAACTCCGTGCCGCCGGGGTTTCGACCTACGCCTTCGTGGGGCCCGTTCTCCCCATGAACCCGGAGCAAGTCGCAGCAGCTATCGGCCCGCACGTGGAGAGCGTTCTCATCGACAGAATGAACTATACCGGCAAAACAGCCGGTTTATACCGCTCCAGGAAACTTACCCTCTGGCTCGACGATGACTTCATCCACGACGTCATGGGCAGGCTCGCCGCAGCCTTTGACGGTATCCCCGTCGAACTCTGTTGACGGAATCCTCCTTCCGGCTTTATAGCAAACTGGGGGGGGCAGTTTCCATTTCCTTGCATTTATTCTAATTTTCTGAGGAAATGGGAACTGACCCCATTATCGCGGGCATGGGGATCACTATATATCATTGATTTGAATCCGGTTGGGAGGGAAGATCATGAAAATCGACGAAGGCACGTGGGAATTTTTCCAGAAGCATCTCGGATACAGCGATGAAGAGATGAAACTATTCAGAGAAGACCCGAGAAACGAGGACGTAATTGTGAAAGGGCTCGGATTGATGAAAAAGCAGATCGTCCTCGAGGTGGTTGCTTCACAGGGCTGCAACAGTCAGCACCAGGTGGGAGACAAGCTCTACTTCGACGGCGCGGGAAACCTCATAACGAAGCGCTGTCCGAAAAGGGTCTGCGTCTACGCCCTTTCTTCGGCCGCCAAGTTGATTTTCGCATCGAATGAACTCTTCTTCGCAGGTGCCGACCCGAACGATATGAGATTCAAAAGGGTCGGCTGTTTTGACGTGGGGGTACGCTGCGGGGGCTGGGGGAACATCGTCATGGAGCTCCGGATGGAGGACAGATAGGGCTTACGCACAGGTCACGGGAATGTTTTCCCCCTTCATTCGTTCGGGCTCCCAGATAGGCGAACCATATGTTGTGGATTAGAAATTACCCATTTGTGGTGAATCTTCCGGGTACAACCTCCCCGCAGTCCGGGCAGGCGCCGTCCACGATCCTGTTTTTATGGATCTCCATCACGTAGCGCTCAATGAGCAGGGCCCCGCAGTTGGCGCAGCAGGTGCTCTGACGGGGGTGCCCGGGGTCGTTCCCGACATAGACGTAGCGCAGGCCGGCCCCTTGTCCCGCCGCAAGGGCCCGATCGACGGAGGAGGCCGGTGTCGGCTCCAGATGGGATAGCTTGTACTGGGGGTGGAATATCGTCACGTGCCAGGGGGTGTCCTCGCCGAGGCGCTCTGCGATCCAGGAGGCGATCCCCGCAAGCTGCCCGTCGTCGTCATTCATGCCCGGAATGAGGTTTGTGACCACCTCCACGTGGAGCCCCATGCTCCTTGCCTTCTCCGTCACCCTGAGGATCCCCTGAAAATCCGATACGTTGGCCACCTTTCTGTACCCCTCTTCCGAAAATGCCTTCACGTCCACCCGGTACACGTCGAGGTGCGGCGCGATGAGGGAAAGTGCCTCCTCCGTGATGTAGCCGTTGGTGACGTAGTTGGTGAAGAGACCCCGCTTTTTTGCTATCCGGGCCCCGTCGAGGGTGTACTCGAACCAGAGGGTGGGCTCGTTGAAGGTCCAGGAGATACCGCTGCACCCCTGGTTCTCCGCGAGGCCGACCAGATCCCTCGGGGTGAGATGATAGGTCGAAACGAAGCCGGCCATGTGGGCGATCTCGAAGTTCTGGCAGCCGGGACAGCGGAAATTGCAGCCCAGGCTCCCCACGGAAAACCAGGTGCTTCCCGGGAGAAAGTGGTACACCGGCTTTTTCTCGATTGGGTTTATCGAGGCCGAGGAGACCTTCCCGTAGGTCAGGCTGTAGAGCGTCCCCTTGCTGTTCAGCCTCGTCATGCACCATCCCCGCCTGCCC
>WVXK01000054.1:0-829 GCA_011773515.1 Deltaproteobacteria bacterium | reverse complement strand
CTGGCCTGCGACACATTTTCTTTATTATACCCCCTGCCCGTTCCTGGCGTTGCCCGACTGTTCGAACCACCCTCGATCAGGGAGGGGGTATTTGGAGTTTGGAGTTTCGGAGCTTCGGGTCCCGTGTTTTTCGATCAATCCTCTTCACCGCGAAAAGAGAATTAATCCGCCCATCTGGCTTACCAGCGCCGCGAGCGCAAGGGGGGGGATTCTCGACCTGATAGACACGGAGAAACCGATCTTCCCTACGATTCCTCGTCCCCGTATCTCTCAACGAGTTCGTACCACTTCCTGCCGGAGAACAGCTCTTTGAGAGAGCGCAGGACAGCGGCGGTCCTTTCCAGATCTTCAGCGGGGATGCCCGCAACGAGCTCGCTTAAAATCCGGGCCTCGAGGCGATTCATTTCCTCCACCAGCTTTTCCCCTTTCGGGGTGAGGGTCACCAGGCGGGATCTCTTGTGGGCGGGGTTATCGATCAGCTCCACGAATCCGTCCTCCCTCAGGCCATTGACGATCGTCTGGATGTGCTGCCGGGAAACGGGTCTCTGGCGGGCCATAGACGGTACCGTCAGGGGGCCCTGCTTCTGAAGGTTCATGAGGACCCCCCTCCTTCCCCCCGTAATTTCACCCTGACGGTGGATCTGCTGGGCGGCCGCCGCCATCCGGTGAAAGAGGCCTCTCGTCTCGTCGATGACCTCCATCAGTGCCTTCAGGTTCTCATCTCTTTTACTTTTTTCACGGGCCATAATCGCCTCCCGGATCTCAGGATGATGGTATCAGGATGACAAAATAATTGTCATATTAGCAATTATATTGTCATTATGTCAAG
>WVXK01000053.1:43617-43848 GCA_011773515.1 Deltaproteobacteria bacterium | reverse complement strand
TATTCGTTTCTGATAAATAGGATACCCCTCGCTCTTATTTCATTGTCCCATGTTTTTCGTCAAGTGGAGAATGAAATAGGCGGGATGCCGATGACCTCCCCTGGTAGTTGAACAACCTTCTATTTCAAGGATCCCGGCATTGCCGCTGATTTAAATGTTGCCCCTGGTTCTATTTTTAAAAATAATGAGCTTATGCTCTACTTCGCCTTCGGCTCGAATATGAACCCTGAC
>WVXK01000053.1:32504-43542 GCA_011773515.1 Deltaproteobacteria bacterium | reverse complement strand
TCGAGACAGATACCTACATCGCGCAGCCCGAGTGGATCAGGGAGGGCATCAGGCCCGACAGGGAGTATCTGGACCATTTGCTCTCGGGTAAAAATTTGCTGAGTGAAGCTTATTATGAAAAATTAGCAGCGACGGAAACGTTGGATTAAGTGAAAGAGAGCAGAAAGCACCAAAACCGAAAACCAAATGGTTCGAACAGCCGAAGTTCCAAGGATCCACACAACAGGGGATCCGGAAAGCCTATGTAGACAGATATCCCATGCCGGGAAGTTTGCTGGCAAGGTCCGAGGGGCAGAAGTTTCAAGGTTTCGATGAAAAACAGGTGATATTTTCCATTTGGTGTTAACTTTGAATTCTAAACTCTAAACTCTGAACTGCCATCTACTCACCGAGACGATGGTTCGAACATCCGAGGATTCGAAGATCCGAGAAAACCAGATAGCAGGACATCGGCAAACTGGGAGCTGCATGATTGTTGTAAAAGGGGAAACAAAATTCGAACTGAGATTTAAATAAAATAAGTACAATTACTTATGTTGTTCGTATTGACACACAACTCAGTTTTGTTACCATTTATCTAAATGCGTTTTTGAAACGTTGTTTGTTTTTTGTTGTTGCTAACCTTTCTCGAAGTTCAGGGGGGACTTCAACAATACTCACAGATTTTGGTACTGAGCAGGAAGCATCGGTGGGATGCTCTTTTTGTCTTGAGGTATTTTCTTATGACCAAAGACATCGAAGCGATTCTCTGGACATACATAAGGGAGAATTATCTCCCGAGGGGAATCGATACAGCCTTCAACGATGATGAGAACCTGTTCGATAAAGGGATAATAGATTCAGCTGGGCTAATTTCCTTCGTAATACATGTCGAGCAGAGGTTTGGCCTTACCATACCCGACGAGGACCTGCTTCCGGAGAATTTTTCGACGGTTAGAGATATTGCCGACTACATACGGCAAAGAACGGGGGTGCTGCCTCCTATAACTCCTCTTCAAGGAGTTAAGAATGGAAAAGACAAAGAAATGCGTGATTTGGGATCTTGATGATACGCTCTGGGACGGTGTTTGTCTCGAGGGTGACGTCAAGATTCGCCCGGAGGTATGTCATGTAATCGAGGAACTGGATAGCCGAGGCATCCTTCATTCGATTGCAAGCCGGGGAGAGGAAGATGTTGCCCTGGCAGTGTTGAAGGAACACAATCTTTATGATCTTTTCCTTGTTCCGCAGATAAACTGGGAACCCAAACCTAAGAATATAATCACTATCACGAAGGAACTGGGCATAGGGCTCGATTCCATCGCTTTTGTAGACGACGACAGTTTCGAACTCGAGCAGGTTGCTTACATGCTTCCGGAAGTAATGACGATCAACGCAAGAAGTGTGAAAGAGCTCCCATTAATTACTTATTTCAACCCTGAGAAATTAACGGAAGAAGGCCGCGCCCGCCGCCGTTTCTATCAGGCTGAGCAGCAAAGGAAGGAGGCAGAAAGTCGCTTCTCAACGCGGGAAGAGTTTCTGAAATCTTGCAACATGTGTCTAAGGATTCGGCCGATGAAGGAGGATGATATTCCGAGAATTTTGGAACTAATGTCCCGAACCCACCAGTTGAATACGGTGGGACGGGTCCTCCCTCAGGATGAATTGAACAGGATCCTGAGGGACGAGGCCCAAAATACAGAGATTTATGTTGCGGATCTTGCTGATCGGTTTGGAGACTATGGCACTATCGGTGTTGCTATAGTCGATTCAATGAACGATTCCTGGACATTGCGATACCTCGCTGTGTCCTGTCGAGTCCTTGGCCGGGGTGTTGAAAGATCAATCCTCACTTTTCTCGTTCATGATGCCTCCAAAAAGGGGTTTTCCCACGTTGATGCAGCGTTCCGGGACACCGGGAGAAACAGGCCGATGCGGGGTCTCTATCAGATGATGGGGTTCCGAGTATTGTCTGTTCAGACGAATGAAGGCACCATGATGTTGCGCGCTTCGGTTGACAAGGTCTCTCCTGGGCCGAAATGGGTTGAGGTGATATGAGAATTCTGCTCATAGATATATTGCGGACTACGCTGGAAGAAGTGTGGCCATCGGTGGAGCATTCCCTGGGTCTCATGTATATTGCCTCTTCGTTGAAAAAACAGTTTGGGAACCGGGTTACGATTCGGATCTGGACACTCATATCGAAACCGAACCAGCATGATGATGAGCGAAGAAAAACAAGGGAAATCCTGGAAGAGTGGCAACCAGATAT
Organism: Deltaproteobacteria bacterium; assembly: GCA_011773515.1. Taxonomy (NCBI): domain Bacteria; kingdom Pseudomonadati; phylum Myxococcota; class Myxococcia; species Deltaproteobacteria bacterium. Next base: position 41,291 of record WVXK01000053.1, on the reverse strand, counting down.
GGTTGGAATTCGATGTTTAACGATAGGGAAGGATTCCATGTTTGTCCTCGCAGAAACTGTTAAGGATTGGAACAGTGACTGTTTCCTCGTTGCGGGGGGGCCGTATCCTACTGATGATCCGGAGGAACCGATTAAGAGTGGAACTATAGACTTCGTGGTCATAGGAGAGGGCGAGTTAACGGCAAACGACCTCGTGGGTCGCTTGCTTGAACGAGCTCCTGTGACCGATATTCCCGGTATCGCTTATCTGTGTGATGGAAAGGTTGTGAGGAACGGGCCACGGCTTTTGAATCTCGATCTCGACTCACTTCCCTTTCCGGACTATTCGCTGGTCGACCTCGATGAATTCTCAAACCAGTACCTGACCTTCTCGTCCAAGATCTATCAACCCCATGGCAATATTCTTACCACGAGGGGCTGCGCGTACCGGTGTATGTACTGCCACCATATCCTGGGCAAGAAGTTTCGCGCAAGATCACCTGAGAACGTTCTTGCTGAAATCCGATTCCTCCATGATCGGTATGGCATTACAGATTTCCAGATCATAGACGACATATTTAACTTCAATCCAAACCGTGCCAAGGCGATATGCGATCTCATTATCAAGAGCGGAATGAACCTGACATTTTCTTTTCCCAACGGAGTGCGAGGCGACATGATGGATGAGGAACTCATAGACAAGATGGCAGAGGCGGGAACGAAATTTATTTCCTATGCTGTAGAGACGGCATCACCGAGGTTGCAGAAGTTGATAAGGAAAAACCTGAAGCTCGACAGGGTATTTCGCGCGATCGAGTATACGGCGAAAGTGGGTGTTATATCCCGTGGTTTCTTCATGCTTGGATTTCCCACGGAAACCGAAGAAGAGGCGCTTCAGACGATCGAGTTTGCAAAGGCGTCTGCACTGTGCGGCGCCACATATTTTACCGTCGTTTACTTTCCCGGTACGGAACTGTACCGCCTGGCCCGATCACTCGGCTATTTCAAGGAAGATGGTTACAGTGTGCAGCGTGATTACGTGCAGGTGGGAGAGGGACCCTACGATTTCAGCCTCGAGAGGCTCGTTCATTTGAAGAAGAAAGCGATACAGGAGTTCGCCTTCACGAAGGAGAGGATCGACAATGCCCTTAGGGTGCTGCCGAATTATTTTACTCAGAGAGAGATAGACGGGTTTTTCATGGCCTATGTCGTCAGTTCTCAGATGATGTTAGATGAGGTTCGGGATGAAGTGGCGAGAAAACATCTCCGGAGATACTTCATCGTCGCAGAAAGATTTTCCAGAGCGAAGGAATTCTATGTGTGAAGGTGATGGTTATAACAGGGTGACGGGTGAGGAGATAATTTCCAATGCAGATGGTGATGTGACCGGTAAGGTACGGCGATTCTACGAGCTTTACCAATTTCCGAGCGTCCGACCACCTGATCAGGACGGCCTGATTCTCATGCGGCGGATGACGAAGAGGCTATCTGGAAGGGACGGTGGAGAAACTGTTAGGAGGAGGGTTCTGGATGCTGGATGCGGGACGGGGAACACGTCTGTTTCCCTGGCGAAACAGCACAGCAATGTTGACTTTCTAGGGGTGGATATATCATCACCGTCGCTTTCTATTGCGAAGAAGGCGGCTCAAAAAGCGGGGCTGCGAAACATCCGCTTTCAAAAATGGGACCTCATGAAACCCGGGCTCGATGATGAGCCCTTTGACTTCATCCTCTGTCTTGGCGTACTGCATCACACGCAAAACATGGGACAGGTTCTCACCAATCTCAAGAATGTGATGAAGGATGATGGTGAATTCTACCTCTGGGTCTATGGCCGCCACGGAAGGTACCGCCACTCTCTCAACCGGTGTTTGCTCGATATGCTTCTATCTGTAAAGCCGGACTCAGCTGATCCGGTGGAACTCGCCCGTGATTTTGCTTTGAGCACAGGAGGTGGGAACGTCTTGAGTGACCTGTTCGGTGATTCGCTGTCTGATTCGGCGAAGGAGAAGATTATCAAAGAGCCTGCCTGGATTGCCGACCAGTTTTTAAATCCACATGAAACGCTCATCGAAATGAGAGAACTTCTCGATCTGGTATTCACGACTGGCTTCGAGATCGACAGGTGGCTCGGGGTGGCTGAGAGCGTTTCCCGTTACATCAGTTCGCCTGAACTGGTGGAGCGGTTCGAACTCTTGCCGAAAAGGGAGCAGCTTATTGCACTCGATCTCATGCTGAAGCCTGACCGTTACTTCGTAACACTCCGTAAGGGCACAAACGGAAGAGGCGATGAAGGATGATTGTGCTCGGCTACACGGGTTTTACGAGGGATTCGCGTCTTCCCGGCGGCGGAAGAAGCCTCTTTGCGAAAACGGATCTTGGGTTCGACGGTATATTCTCTTTCAGGGATGGTGAAGTTCCCTTTTCCATGTTTCCCCTCGGCTATTTAGGCCATGATGCCTCAGCTGCAATTGTGGTCGATGGAGAGGTTTTGGCATGTGCTGCCGAAGAGAGATTCACTCGCGCTAAACATGCGCTCAATCTGGCGGGGAATACTTTGCTTCCGGTCAATGCAGTGGCATACTGTCTCGATACGGCCGGTATCACCATCGATGAAGTGGACATGGTGGCACACTATTGCGACTTTCAATTGCCCCTTATCGCAAAGCGATTGGAACTGCTGAGGCCCTTTCTATCGGATGGCGCTGCGGGAAAGGTTGAGGAGTCGTATATGCAGTTGTATCGGACGATGTTGTGCCGGAGTGCGGTCCTCGAACAGTTCGAGCGAATGGTGGGAACTAGGCCTGATGTTTTTATCCCTGTGCGCCATCACGATTCACACGCGGCGAGTGCATACTACGCGTCGGGTTTCGATGAGGCCTTGATATTGACCCTCGACGGTACGGGGGAGTTGGAGAGTTCTATCCTCGCAGTCGGGGAGGGTTCGAATATCAGGGAGTTGCGTCGTGTGTTCCTGCCAACATCGCTCGGCGCCCTTTACCTAATTGTTACGGTTTTCTTAGGTTTTCGGAGCTTGGGGGACGAGTACAAGGTGATGGGGCTGGCTGCGTATGGAGACCCCTGTCGATACCGTGATTTCTTTGAATCGATCGTCCATCTGGAGAGTGAGGGAAGATACTCCACGCCTTTGCTCGCACAGGATACTTTTAAGGATCTGATCATTGGAGAACTCGGTCCTCCAAGACGGCCTGACGATCAGATCGAGGATCGTCATGCGGATGTTGCGGCGGCCCTTCAGGAGGCACTTTACCGTGCCGTTTTGCATTCGCTGACCCACGCCCGTTCCACTACGGGGATAACTCGTCTGTGCCTTGCGGGCGGCGTAGCGCTGAACTGCTCTCTCAACGGAGTTATAGCCCGTTCCGGGCTCTTCGATGACATTTTCGTGCAACCTGCGGCGAGCGATGAGGGCTGCAGCGTTGGAGCGGCCCTGAATGCCTATTATCAGAAGAATAATCGGTCTCCGGCTCACGATTCTCGATGGAATCAGGTGTATCTGGGCCCTGAGTACGATGAGGGAGAGATCCTTGTCTCTCTTCACCTATACAGGGAGAGGATTCAGTGGGAGATAGTGGATAACATCGAACAAACCGTCGCGATCGAATTAGCAAGGGGCAAGGTGGCAGGGTGGTTTCAGGGTAGGATGGAATTTGGCCCGCGGGCTCTCGGTAACAGGAGTATACTGGCTGACCCTCGTGATGATGGGATGAAAGACAGAATAAACGAAAAAGTAAAGCGGAGGGAGCCTTTTCGGCCTTTTGCCCCCTCAGTACTTGAGGAAGATGCTCAGGAATATTTCGATATGCAGGGACTGTCTTCGTCACCCTTTATGCTGTTCACAGCTCCTGTGAAAGATGCCTACAGGGCAAAAATTCCAGCCGTTACTCACGTCGATGGGTCTGCCCGATTGCAAACGGTATCTCGATCGGCGAATCCCCTGTATTGGGAGCTCATCTATGAGTTCAAAAGGTTAACGGGTGTGCCCCTTGTTCTAAACACATCTTTCAACGTTCGAAATGAGCCGATTGTCTGTTCCCCGGAGGATGCTGTCCGGTGTTTCCTGTCCACGGATATTGACTGTATGGGAATTGGTAGATTTTTTGTGAAAAAAAGGGTGTAGCCGCTATGCGCCGGGTAGCATTGGTTACGGGGGCATCGGGATTTGTAGGGAGGTGGATGATTGAATCGCTGCGAAAAAGAGGATTTCGGGTAAAAGCGGGGATTCGTCGAACGGCTCACGCTAGGTATTTTGCCGGCTTCCACGATGTGGAAACGATTACCATAGATATTCTCGACAGGCAGTCCCTCGTAAGAGCAATGAAAGACGTTGACTCGGTCTATCATTTTGCTGCATTAGTGGACGCAATGGCCTCAGGGGATGATCTGTTCCGGGTCAATGAGGAGGGGACGCGGAAAGTGTGGGAGTGCGCTGCTGCATCTGGGGTTAGTGCTGCACTTTACTGCAGCAGCGCTGCGGTTTACGGTTTACTCGCGAGCTCTGACCAACCGATCACTGAAGATGTGAGGCCCAAGGCAGTAGAGCCTTACGGCCGTTCGAAGCTCGCTGGAGAATCCATAGCCCTTGAGGTTGCGGAAAAGTCGGGCCTGCCAACCATCATTATTCGACCGGTTGGTTTATTTGGCCCTGGCGAACACACTCCTGTGGGGGTAGCACTTCGAAGTGCTGCTTTCTCGAGCTTCCTTCTTGCACGGGCCGTGAAGGACAGGAAGTTCAGCTATGCCCACGTGGAAGATGTTTCCGAAGCAGCAGCGCACCTGATGCATCGCGAAGGATGCGAGGGACAGGTATTTAATGTTGTAGTGGATAATCCTATTTCCTTCGATGAAGCCTTCGAGGCATACCTGAGAGTCCTCAATCGATCGGGGTATCCACTCGGCCGTGCGAAGCTTCTTGGGAATGTCTCGGTATTGATGCAGAAACTCCCCTCGATAACCCATCTGCTGTCACGGTCGGCTGGAAGATTGGGCTTCACCGTTTGGCGTCCTGAGTTTTTCATCACCTACTCGTCGAAAAAGCTCCTCGAAACCTCTTTTCGGTTCAAGTGGGCTCGTTTCGAGGAGTTGCTGCAGTCCTGCATGAATGATTTCGCCCACTGTTAAAGGTGACCGTCTCCTTTCCCGGGCCGGATTTCAAGAATGGGTGACTAAATCCCGGTTGTTTGCTTACCGGGATTGATTATCGCTGGTTTGGATCGGGGAGCAAAACAAAGGTCATGCGGTATGCTGAGAGATGAGGACGGCTCTGCCTGTGAAAAACAGGGAAGATCAGAAGATTCGAGAATGGCGGTTTTACCTGGTTATCATCCTCCTCGTGTATATCATCTGGTTGCTGGCGTTTACTTCTGTGAATATCTCTGCCTCGAATCTCCTTTCACGCGATCTGACATCCCGGCTTGACAGACAGATTCCCGTGATTCCCGGATTTGTCTGGCTCTACGATTTTTGTTTTATCCTTCCCTTCTTTTCTCTCTTCATTATGGTTGATTGGCATCGCGTGAATCGAATGCTTCTCAGCTTTATAATCGCAAATGTTTCAGCCTTTTTTGTATACGTGATGTTTCCAACAGCATTTTACAAACCGGAACTCGGCCAATCGATTGCAGAGCGTTTCCTTTCGATTCAATATGGCGCGTATCCAGCAGGGGCAAACAACTTCCCGAGCATGCACGTGGCCTTCGTTTGGCTGTTCTATCTCATGTGCCGCGGGCAGCGTTTGAAGGGGATAGGCGATATGTTGATACTTTCTTTAACAGTAGCAGCAACATTTTCGACATTGTTCGTGAAGATGCACATTGTTGCTGATGCTTTGGCCGGAATGGTCTGGGCTTTTTTGGCCTGGGCAGTCGGAACGCGACTCTATCCCTATTTAACCGATTCAGGGGATGCAGCTCCTGTTGCGCTCGGGAAAATGTTAAAAAAGATCGCTCCGTATATCCTTTCGGGGGGGGCATTTTTATTGGCGTTGATAAGCTGGAAAATGTTTTTTCTGTAATGAAAACAAAGGGTTTATGTTCGAGCTAGAGTTGCTATCACAAACATTGCAATATTGACCGCGAGATGCGATATGATACCCGGCCAGAGAGTATCGAAGCGGCGAAACAGCCATCCCCAGAAAAGGCCGAGAAGAAACGGTGAAAAACAGGTAACAAAGCCGATGAGATAGCCGAGAAAAAGGGCGTAGAAAGGAAAGTGTATGAGTCCAAAAAGGGCAGTTGAGAGAAAAAGTCCCGCCCTCTCCTGAAGATAATCTCTCCAATAATATTCCTCTAGTATCGGATTAACAATGAGTATGTAAAGACCGAACAGTGGCCATGGTTGGATCCTGTTGAGTGCTGACATTCCTTCTTGTGTGAACAACCCCATCTTTGCCAACCAGAGTGTAAACGCAGAAATCGCCAATAGCAGGAGGGCCGATGTGATACCTACCATGAGAATCCAGGAGCGCCAGTTTGCAATGGGAAAACGTGCTCTCTTTATATGACTCCGGGGAACAATGAGACAACCGACATGGTAAGCCACGAATGCCAACCAGATATTGTTTTCGGTAAATCGGAGGATGAAATAAATAGGGATGAGAGGCCAGAGGCCAAGAGTGAGAATGTATATCAGGTTGATGCGATTTTTTTCCATATGATAATCATTCGCAAGTTTTTGTTAATTATAAGATACTCTGGTTAGAAAGCAGAGAGAGGAAAAAACAAAAACATGAGTTTTCAAACAATGGAGGAATCGAAGATCCGACCAGCCGGGAAAACTGGAGGCTGGGAAGTTGAGAAAAACCGGAAATCATAATGGAGATAATTTTAAGTTTATACAGGGAAATGATGTATTAAGAACAAAAATTGCTTAAATATGATGTGCGCTTTTCAAGAACAACGAAGGGATCTTCATGAAGTTTTCCAGACATGCAAAGAACAATACGAAGCTATATAAGATAGCGCCAAATGATATTGAAAAACCCATTGAAAAACCTGACTTGTCGGACAAAGGAAACGATAAGCAAACAACTATCAGAAGGTTTCGGGACAAATACTTTGGATACCCTCTCAAGGTAGTGTATAAGATAGAAAAAGAAGAGGTTATCATCGTGACGGTGTATCCATTGAAGAGGAAAGATTGGAGGTAACCGGTGAAAGTACTATACGATGAAGACGTAGATGCTGCTTACATTCAGATGTCTACCAAAAAACCTGACGGTGCTATAGAAGTCGCAGAGGGAGTAATACTTCATACGACAACGAAAAACGAAATTGTCGCGATAGAAATACTCGACGCAACCAAGAAGATCCCGCTTGAAACCCTTCATGAACTTGAATTTATTTCTGCCTGATCGAATAAAATTTCTCTGACTTTCCAGTTTCGGGGTTAACTGAGAAAGATATATTGCTCGAACAGCCGAGCAGTCGAAGATTCGAAACTCCGAACATCTCGGGGTCAGTTCCCATTTTCTCATATTCTGAGGATATGGGAACTGACCCTCCGGGCACCCCTGACCCGCAATTCCAATTTCTACTTTCTAACTGAATAGTATGTATTCATAACATTTGCGGGGGGGAATCTATCAGGTCACTTCCGGAGCCTTTTCCACACCTCTTCCGCGCAGAAGTGACCGCCCATTATGGCGCCGGAAAACCCGCCGGAAAACAGCCATGCCGAGGCGAAGTAGAGGTTCCCTACCGGGGGTCTGAGTTTCATCCTCTTCCGGCCCGCCTGGCCCGTGGTTTGGGCGAAGCCGTAGGCCGTTCCCCCGGGGTTCAGGGTGAAGCGCCTGATGGTCTTCGGGGTCGCCACCTCCCGATACTCTATCTCCTCCGCGATACCCGGGATGAGGGTTTCCAGCCTTCTGATAAAGGTCTTTGCTACCTGCTCCTTCTTCTCCCTGTACTCGTCCGGCCCCAGCCCTTCCCACTCCGGGAGGTAGTCCACGCAGACCATGGAACCGAAACTCTTCCCTTCCGGGGTCAGCCCGGAGTCGATCAGGCTGAAGTCGACGAAGCTTACGTTTCTAAGGGAGTAATCGGCCCTCCTGTTCTCCCTCATGTCCGAGAGGTTCCGGACACCCCCGTCGAAGAGAAAGGTGGTGTACGAAGGGTTCCCCAGCTCCCTCACCGGTCTTTTGAAGCCGAGGTAGAGGGTAGTCAGGGAGGGGGCCACCTCGAGCCTGTCTACCAGGCTCCTCAGGGGGCCGCTATCCCCGGGAGAGAGCAGGTCACGGGCCACAGAGGGTATGGAGGCGTTCGCGATGATTGCACGCCCGACGGCTTCCTCTCCTTCCTCATCGCCACCCGTCGTCTTCCTGTAGCGCACCCCGATAGCCTTCCCATCCTTCGTGAGGATGCCGGTGACGAGGTGCCGGTAGAGCACTTCCCCCCCGCAGGACCTGATCACCCCGGCCAGGTAGTCGGAGAGCTTCTGGGACCCTCCCTTCACGTAGTGCCCTCCCCCGGTGAAGTAACTCCCCTGAGCGACGGCAAAGAATATGAGGGAGAGGGTGTAGGGATCGTCATGGTAATACACGAGGTTTCCAAGAAGGGCCAGCTTCAGGTCCTCGTCCCCTATTATGCTGTCGAGAAACTGCCCGACCGTGGCTTTTTCCCTGAACACCAGATTCCGGAAGAGCAGGGGAAACACCGGGAGAAGGAAAAGGAGTTTCCAGTTCTCACGGGGCAGCTTCGCAACCTCCCCGTGGATGGCCCGTATGACACCGAAAAACTTCTCTATCCCGGCTTTTTCATGGGGAAAGCGCTCGGAGAGCACGCGGCGGGC
>WVXK01000053.1:31948-32476 GCA_011773515.1 Deltaproteobacteria bacterium | reverse complement strand
ACCCGGATGAACTCCACATGGTCGAAGACGCCGAGTTCCTGGAATATTTCCCTCTTCAAATCCCCGGGGTCGAGGCCGTCCATGGCGTGGAGGCCCACCTCCACGGTGAAATCCTTCCGCCTGAAGGTGACCGCGCAGCCCCCCGGGTGGTAGTGCTGTTCCAGGAGGAGGACCTTCAATCCCCTCTTTGCAAGGAGCGCACCTGCGGTGAGTCCGCCGAGGCCGGACCCGATGACGATGACGTCGTACTCCACCCTGAAAGTCCTCGAACCTTGCTTTGAGTTCACGGCATAAAACAGCTATCGATCGCCATATATCTCAACAATAGCAAAAAGAGTNNCCGAAAAACTTCTCTATCCCGGCTTTTTCATGGGGAAAGCGCTCGGAGAGCACGCGGCGGGCTTTATCAAAGTCGCCGGGGATGACCATGTCCACCCTTCCGTTGGTGAAGCGGTAGAATTCGGGGACCCGGATGAACTCCACATGGTCGAAGACGCCGAGTTCCTGGAATATTTCCCTCTTCAAATC
>WVXK01000053.1:12127-31936 GCA_011773515.1 Deltaproteobacteria bacterium | reverse complement strand
TTTGAGTTCACGGCATAAAACAGCTATCGATCGCCATATATCTCAACAATAGCAAAAAGAGTGAGAATTTATAGTCTTTGATTTCGAATTTCTAATTAAAAACAGGAGGTGATCTACGCAACTGAACACTGAATCATGATGTGACCCGGATCTCCCAGGCATCATGGCCGAGGGACTCGCTGGTGATCTCCACGTCGACGAGACCTTACGGGGTCAGTTCCCATTTTCTCACATTTTGCATGGATCACTCAGCTCCTGCGAAGACCAAGCCCCTGCCATCTTTTTTCCTATATGGGAAAATTGCGAAAAACCTGAGGATATGGGAACTGACCCCCCGGGGAACTGACCCTCCATGCAGCGTATTAATTCTTCATGAGGTGGTTCGGGAATCTGCTACTGGTCAGCACTCGAGCAAGAATTTTCGGTGTGGAGTTTTTCATACTCCCGCTCGATGATTTCCGGTGAGTCGTTATGGAAATTTGCCTCGGCAAAAGCCACCCTGCCTTCTGCATCGAGAATGATCGTGGCGGGAAGCGCGTTGAGCCCGAAACGGTCCCAGAACTCGAAACTCCTGTCTATCACGACAATCAGCTGATGTGCGCCGATTTCATCGATAAATTTCTTGACCCGCAATTCATGGATTTTCTTATCGCTATCCTGGTTCACCGTAATAATCACGACGTTACCGTTGCCCCCGAATTTTTCGTGCAGGTAAGTGAGCTCCTCCTTGCACCGCACGCACCAGGTAGACCAAAAGGTGATAAACAATACCTTTCCCGCATACTCTTTCAGCTGGAAGGTCTTTCCGTTGATGTCCTTCAAAGTGGTGTCTCCCATGTAGGAACACGGCTCCACCGTTATGCCGTAGGCATTTGCAAGAGAGGTAAAAATGATCACCGCACTGAAAAAGTGGATGAGGTACGTTCTGAATTTCAGGTTGCTCCTGGCTCTATGCAATGAAGGTCGGCCCCCCTCCCTGAGAGACTCGCATCCAATCAGTAACAATCATCGTTTCAAAATACCGGAGTGACCATATCAAATATCAGAAGGTCTTGCAAGGAAATTAATTTTGTTCCGATTTGTTGTCCACACTTGCCCTGAAGAAGTCTCAGTAATTGGGAAACAAAAATCCCCTCTGAAGAAACCAGAGGGGATTTGATAAAAGAGGGAAGAGATGTATGGTTATGGGGTAAGACGCAGCGGTTCGCGTAAGTATTCATCAGCTGTCCCGGCCGCGAAGGGAAATGTTGGGAAAAGAGCAAGCCACCCATCGGATGACGGGTGGCTTCATCGAAAGCATTTAATTACAAGAAAGATTATTGCTCATAGATACCCGCGCCGACGAGGATGTCTTTACCTGGAACCCTCATGACGTAGCTCATTTTCTTGGAAGGTATCCTCTCCTCGATGGGTTTTTTGATTTCCGAAGGCTTCGGATACATGTAATCGAGCCATCCCTCACCCTTGGTTTTGGCAACATCGATCAATGCTTGGGTAACGAGTTTTCCATTCGTATCCTTCCAATTCAGGATGTTCGTGCCGACCACTTTCGGGTTTGTGCCATTCGCGAGATAATTCCCTTCAAGATCAAGGACGAACACGTAGCTGTCTTTCCAGACGAATTTTCCATCCGTCTTGTTGACCTCATCAATCGCTGCATCCGCCCCCTGGTCACTGAACATCTGAACCGCCTCCTTGACTTTCGCTTCGCATTCCTCCTTCGTCGCACTCTCTCCAAAGACGCTGGTTGCCAGACAAACGCCAAGCAAGAACACAAACATCATGGTAGTCAACTTACGCATAACTCACCTCCCTCTTCGTAATCAGGCCTCCTCCGTTGAAATTAAGTGACTTTTCTCCCCTTAACTCCGTCAATAAGTCCTCTGTGTCGAGGACATCTCTCGCAGATGATGTTCTTGGAAATAGGTTGAAAAGCCTCTTCGAACCGTCCAGATAGATGGTACAGCTTTTCTTCTTCCGAATGAAAACTGAGAGCAAAAAGGGTGCCACTCGCTATCTTGTTGATTTTATTGATTTTATTGAGAAACGCCCCCGAGGATCGGACCCGGGAGTTCCTGTTATTCCCGGTAAATACGCATACCGCTTGGAATAACACGGCAACTGGTTGATATGACATGACAATTTAAACAGGAATGCAAAGTTCCGAACTTTTATTTTAGGAATCAGCTATTCCGAAAATTTGTTTCCGCCGTTCTCATCGACCCCCCGATAGGTGTGTGCCACTTGCTGATTAGGGAATCCAGGCAAACTAACTACCAATCATCACTCATATAGGGGCGTGTGAGTGGGGCGGACAGGCACCCGAGTGGTGATTGGATTGCAGTATTCTTGGTGTATTTGTGTTGGGGGTGGGTATAAATTTTGATCTTGCCGTGCTACTTCCTCTTCATTCCTTTCATTACGAGGTCAGACAGCTCCGGTCTCGTCATCTTATTTGCTGCCTCAGTATGAGTAGATGTAACTCCTTGTGCCATGAATCCTCCCCCGACGATTGCAGGAACCGGCTCGCGGAAACCCCGGGGAAAACCCGGGGTCAGTTCCCATTTTCTCATATTCTGAGGATATGGGAACTGACCCCAATCCCCTACATGAGGATATGGGAACTGACCCCAATCCCCTGTGATCCGGCTCAGGACTCAGAAGTTGTTATCGGACCACCTTGATCATCACATTGATAACACCAGAATCAAGGTGAGCGATACTTTTGAAAGCCGAACGGGATAGATCGATGATTCTTCCTTTAACGAAAGGCCCCCTGTCATTAATTTTTACTGTGACACTTTTTCCATTCTTTACGTTTGTTACTTTGACCTTTGTCCCAAAGGGCAGTTTTTTGTGCGCTGCCGTGTTGGAAAATTGATTATAGCGTTCACCACTCGCCGTTTTTCTATTGTGAAACTTCGATGCATAATACGAGGCTTTCCCAGATTGCGTGTACCCAATCCATTTTGGATCTTTTTTCAATGGTACGGTGGAGCATCCCAACAACACCAGAGCTATCGAGATACAAAGAATTCTTCTGATCATCAAAGACATGTCCAATTCAGATCTCTTTGGAATCATTGTGTTACGTATTCCTCTCTTTCAATCATAATGACCCGCCCCAGATAGTTGTGCCACCTCTTAGGGAAATGTGGGGAAAGAGAGAGCCACCCGGTAAGGGGTGGCTCTACCTAATTTTTAACTGAGAAAGAAAATGCCGTTGCCGCATGGTTACGGTGTTTTCACGCTATCAGAATGCAAACACTATCCCAATTTTTCCCTCAAAACCCGTCGAATCCACATCAATGCCCGCTATTGTATTTTCCGCCCACAGGTATCCTGCCTGAATACTGATCCCGACGCTGTCTGAAAAGAAAATATCGCAACCGGCAAAGGGTTTGAACGCAAAGGACGTATCATCCTCGCTTGCGCTGAGACCCATAATACTTACCGTACCATCGACGTTTACCATGCCGGCCCCCAACCCAAGAAAGAAGGAGTTATTGCCGCCCTCTCCCCAACCGATAAAATACTCTGCTCGAGCTAATACCTGGAGCCAATCGGCTTCGAAGTTTATGCCGAACAAATCCTCATCTCCAGTTGCATAGTTAATTTCTGGTCCAATTCGGAAGCTGGGACCAACGTCGTAGAGCACTTCGGCAGAAAATCCATAGAGTTCGTCAATGGGATCCCAGTCACTGTCAGGAGAAATGTACACGAAACTTCCCCTGAAGGTCCACGGACCCGAGTTGCTCCCGGCTGCGACGTCACTGCTGAACGCAAACAGCGAGAGGAACATGGAAAGAACCATCAGCAAAACAATTTTTCTTGTCTTCTTGCTCATTGTGTCCTCCTTTTTCTTTCTTACAACCGGGGCTGTTCCGGAAGGTGCGGTAACAGTATCCCGGCGAATCTGAAACGCCTCATCATTTTTTTCTCCTTACCCGGTGTTCAATGATGAAGGAAGATAGTACAAAGATGATCGCTCTTTCTTTTTTCGGCGAATACCGGAATAACTTAAACCTTTCACCGTTGATACCTGCGGTTATCTCATCCCCGGTTCCAACCGTGCAGCCGTGAATAAGCTCGATAATCTGGGAAAATCCGCACCCTATACGCACCCTGCCACAAAAAAAGGGGCAGGCGAATCGCCTAACCCCTTGAATTCATTGGCGCGCCCTGGAGGATTCGAACCTCCGACCTGCGGATTCGTAGTCCGACGCTCTGTCCGGCTGAGCTAAGGGCGCACGATCATCATCTGGTAATTATCCATCTTATCACCTCCTTAACCGGTGATAAAAGGCAAAACGCACCCGATTTTTTCTGTATCTATCACCGCGGTCTAACCCGAAAGGGGGAGAGGGCATTTTTTCCGATATCTCGATGGCGCTGAAAAAGCCGGGACGGATACCGGTAAACGCGAAACCGGATCATATCCGGCAGAGCGGGTTACCGCCTGGACGAGAAAAAGTCGCGTATCAGGCGCTGGCATCTTTCTTCGAGGACGCCCCCTACCACCTCTATCCGGTGGTTGAGACGGTCATCGGTACCGATGCCGTAGAGGCTCACGAGCCCGCCTCCGCCGGGGTCGCCCGCACCGAAGTAGACCCTCTTGATCCTGCTGTTGACGAGTGCGCCGGAGCACATGGGGCAGGGCTCCAGCGTCACGAAGGCGAGGCAGTCAGGGAGCCGGTAGTTTCCCCGGTTGCGCGCCGCGTCACGGAGGGCGTTTATCTCCCCGTGCGCCGTGGGGTCCAGGGATGAGATGGGGGTGTTGTGGCCCCGCCCCACGATGGTTCCGTCCTCTTTCGTTATGACGCACCCCACGGGGACCTCGCCCTTTTCCAGGGATTTTTCCGCTTCCCTAAGGGCCTCTTGCATCAGGGATTCTATGTCTTTTTCCGTCATCACAGGCATTAGTATATACCCTTTATTTTCCCTGGCAAGCCGCCCGGGCGGGCAATAATCCTACCCTTTGATGTTTTGATGTGTCCTCCTCAATTTCTTGCTAATATGAAGATAATGGTCTATAAGTATATGATTAATAATAACGGGGAATAGCCCCGTTTTGGAGGACCGAAAAGATATGACTCTATTTTTTTCCTTCTTTCCTGCCCTGCCCCTGTTTGCAGGGCTTGTTAACAACAGGCTTTTCAAGCACATCGCGGGTTCCGGCCCCGTTGTCAAAATGGTGCTTCTTATGCTCATCGCCTTTTCCGTCATATCTTGGGCGATCATCTTTCTCAAATACAGAGGTTTCAAGGGGATCGAGAAGGAGCACGAAAGGTTCATGGAGCTCTTTTACGAGGGGAGGACGCTGAGCCAGCTCCTTGACTACGCCGAAAAGGCTGACAGGAGGATCCCCATCATCACCGTGTTCAAAGCGGGGTATACGGAGATCGTCCGGTTCAAGAGGGCATCCAAGCACGATGCCGGGGCGGTCGGCGTCAGTGATACCGTGGGCGGCCTCAGTGTCATGTCCTCGGTGGACCCGATCGAGGGGATAGAGCGTGCGATGGGAAAAACCATCAACGAGCAGCAGTCTGAGCTCGAATCCTACCTCCCCTTCCTTGCCACCTGCGGCTCCACCACGCCCTTCATCGGCCTCTTCGGAACGGTCTGGGGAATCATGAATGCCTTCGTGGGCATCGGGGTTACCGGCTCTGCGAGCCTGGCAACGGTTGCCCCCGGCATAGCCGAGGCCCTGGTGGCCACCGCCGCCGGTCTCGCCGCGGCGATACCGGCCGTTATCTTCTACAACTTCTTCCTCAACCGGGTCAGGAAGATCGTGACCGGCCTCGAGTCCTTTACCAGCGATTTTCTCAACTTTATCGAGAGAAACATAGAGAGGATCTCCTGATGGCTATGAATATGGGAGGAAACGGAAGACGGGAGATGTCCGAGATCAACGTGATCCCCCTGGTCGACATCATGCTGGTACTTCTGATCATATTCATGGTCACCGCTCCCATGCTCCAGCAGGGGGTGGATGTCAACCTTCCCCAGGCCGCGGCGAAGGCCATAAAGGTGGAGTCGGAAAGGGTCGTCGTCACCATCGATACCACGGGAAGGATTTTCGTGGGGAAACAGCCGGTGAAACTCAACGAGATCAGGAAGAAGCTGGCGGCCATCTTCGAGAATAAAAGCGACAGGGAGGTTTACTTCCGGGCGGACAGGGGAGTGTCGTACGGCCTCGTGGTGAAAGTGATCGCCGAAATAAAAAACGCCGGCATCGAGAAACTCGGGATGGTGACCGAGCCTCTCGAGAGGTGATAAATGTGAGTGTTTTTGCCGGAGAGGTTTTGCAGAAAGACTTCAGAAAAATGCTCACCGTTTCCCTCGTGTTCCACCTGCTCGTATTCCTTCCCCTCTTTGTCGTGTCCATGAAGCGGAGCACGATAATCATCTACTCTCCCGTATACACGGTGGACCTCGTCGAGGCGCCGTCGAAGAAAAAGAGGTCAGCCGCCGGGGCAACGGCTGCAAAAAGGTCCGGGGCGGCACAAAAAAAGGCAAAGGCGCAGCAGAGGAAAAAGGAGATGGAGGCCCTGCAGAAGAAACTGGCAACGCTCCAGAAGAGAAAGGTGATGGACGAGCAGCGGGCCATGGCTGAGCTGCAGGCCAGGGTGGCGGCATTGAAGGCGAAGAAGAGCAAGGAGATCCTCGACGAGCGGGTCAGGAAGATAGAGGAGAACCTGAAGGAGCGGGAGAAGACGGAGAAGCTGATAGAGGATATCCAGAAAAAGATAGCCGCTCTCAAGGTGTCAAGAGACAGCGGCGGAAAAGAGGCGCCGGGGGGAGAGAGGGAGAAAAAAGCCTACCGGAGGGGGGTGTCGGGGAGAGAGGCGCTCCTCATGTCCCCCGCGGTGAAAGCCTACCTCAATGCGCTGGACGAGACGGTGAGGAGCGCGTGGAATATCCCGCGGGCACTGCTGGACAACCGGGAGGACCTCATGGTCCAGCTCCGGATCACCATCGAGGAGGATGGCGGCGTCTCGTCGATAATCGTCGAAAGGCCGTCGGGAAAGAGGCTTTTCGACGAGTCGGTTCTCCGGGCAATCAACAAGGCCGCCCCCCTTCCCGTCCCACCCGAGCCTCTGCGGGAGGGCAAGGATTACTATGACGTCGGTTTCAGGTTCCACTACTTCCCGGAGAATCGTAATGAAGGATAGGGGGCGCGTCCGGGCACTGCCGGCCATCCCGGCGGTTTTCCTCGTCTTGCTTTTCACCCTTCTTTTTCCCGCCGTATCCCGCGGGATCATCTACATCGACATAAACTCCCCCTCGGGAATACGGATCCCGATCGCCGTCCCCGAACTGTACGCGGACAACGAGGCGGGGCGGGAACTCAAGCGCCAGATTGCTGAGGTCATCGCCACCGATCTCAAGATCTCCAATATCTTCAGCGTGGTCAATCCCGATGCGTACCTTGAAAGGATCACCGAACAAAGTTTCGAGGCGGCGGGGATATCCTTCTCCGACTGGAAGATGATCGGGGCCGACTCCCTCGTCGCGGGAAGGGTAAGCGCCAATGATGACAGGCTCTCGGCGGAGCTGCGCCTCTACGATGTCTCCACGGGGAAGATGCTTAGCGGCAAGCGGTACTCGGGCCCTTCCCGCCGATACGACATGATAGCCCACAAGTTTGCCAACGAGATCCTTTACCAGTACACGGGAGTCTACGGGGTGTTCGACACCGAGGTGGCATTTGCGGCGAAGAAAGGTGGCGGAAAGGAGATATTCATCGTTGACCTCTCCGGGAAAAAGCTGCGGCAGATCACGGGGAATGGCTCCATCAACATGTTTCCCCGGTGGTCGCCCGATGGATACAAGCTCGCCTACCTGTCCTACAGGAAGAAAAACCCCTACGTCTACCTGAGGAACTTTCTGTCCGGTTCGGACAGGCTCCTTTTCCGTTACGGCGGGTTCAAGTCTCCCGGCAGCTTTTCTCCCGACGGGTCCTCCCTTTTCCTCTCTATCAGCGTGAAGGGCAATGCCGACATATTCAAGTTTTTCCTTAAGGAGGAGGAGCTGACCAGGGTCGTGTCCAACCACAGCATCGATGTTTCCCCCTCCGTTTCGCCCGGCGAGGACATGATCGCCTTCGTTTCCGACAGGACGGGGTACCCCCAGATCTACGTGAAGGAGCTGCCCCGCGGCCCCGAAAGGAGGGTGTCCTTCGCGGGATATTACAGCACGTCACCGACCTGGTCCCCCGCCGGAGACCGGATAGCCTTCGCCTCCATGAACGAGGGAAAATTCTCCATTTACGCGGTAAAACCCGATGGTTCCGACCTGCGGCAGGTCGTCTCCGCCGACGGCAGCTGCGAGGATCCCTCCTTTTCCCCCGACGGCAGATATATTGTTTACATTTACCGGAAAAGCGGATATTCTGAGATGCGAATAATCAATGTGACCGGCTTTGGTGACCGGCTCCTTTTGAAGGGAATGGAAGATATGAGTTCTCCATCATGGTCTCCCAGGAGGTAGGGCAAAAGAAAACAGGGAGGTAGTATCTATGAGGGACAGGGTAAGGGTTTTCGGATTGTTGCTCTCACTTTTGCTGATCGCTGCATTGACCGTGTCGTGCGGCAAGAAAGCCACGGTGAAAGGGGAGGGTGAAGAGGTAACCGCTGAGGAAACGGAAAAACCGACAGAGATCAGGGAAGAGGTGGTTTCAATTCCGGAAAAGGTGACGGAGGAAACGGTTGTCGCAAAGGCTGAAGAGGAAGAAGTGACCGAGATTACCTTTGAAAATATCCAATTCGACTTTGACAAGTATTTCATACGGGAAGACGCTCGGCCGATCCTGGAAAAACTCGGATCCTTCATGACGGATAATCCCGACGTCAAGATCCTCATAGAGGGCCACTGCGACGAGAGGGGAACCAACGAGTACAACTTCGCCCTCGGTGAGCGGAGGTCCCAGGCGGCGATGGACTACCTCGTAAACCTGGCCATCGACGCCGGCCGCATAAAGACGATAAGCTACGGGGAGGAGAGGCCCCTTGATCCGGGACACAGCGAGGCAAGCTGGGCTCAGAACAGGAGAGCTCAATTTGTGATCCTGAAATAGCCGGGCAGGCGTAATGGTATCGAAACGGAAGGTATCCCTACTTGCCATAACTATATTCCCCTTCATGTTGGGGTGTGCCTCCTACATAAGCCCCGACCTCATTTACAAGCTCCAGGACGACGTGCGTGAGGTGAAGAAGGATGTGTCTGAGCTGAAAGGGGAGAAGGGCACCGAGGGTGGCGCCGCGGTGTCGGGCGATGCGGAGCTGCAGCTCCGGAAGGAAATAGCGAGCATCAAGGCCGATATGGAATCGCTGCGGGGAGAGATAAGCACGTTCCAGGGTTTCATCGACGAGACGAAGTACCAGATGAAGCAGGACCAGCTCATGGTGGAGGAGAAGTTACGGGAGAGCGAGAGAAGGCTTTTTGAGCTGGAAGGGAAGCTGGAGGCGTCGAGAGGCCCGGAAGCCGTGACGCAGGGAGGCGTGAGCCGCCCGCCGCAAACCGCCCCGCCCGCGGTGGTGGCGCCCCCGCGAAAAGAAAAGGAGCCGGTGGAGCAGGTATACATCCCGAAACGGGAAGCTCCCGTGCCGAGCAAAAGCGCCGTGAAGACCCCGGAAGACCTCTACGATTACGGGCTGGGCCTCATCAAGGCGAACAAGTTCGGCGAGGCGAGGAGATCCCTCGACGAGTTTGCCAATTCCTACCCGGATCACCGGCTCATGCCGAACGTCTACTACTGGAGGGGGGAAACGTTTTATGCCGAGAAGGATTTCGAATCGGCTGCCATAACCTTCCAGGAGGTGATAGACCGGTTTCCCGACTCTCCGAAAGCGCCGGACTCGCTCTACAAGCAGGGGCTCTGTTTTTTCAACATGCGCGATCCGATCAGCGCGCGGGCTGCCTTTAACCTTCTTTTGTCGAAGTATCCCGCCTCAAATGCAGCGGGCAAGGCAAAGATCAAGCTGAACGAGCTGGACGAAAAGGGAGGGTGATGGGCAAAAACTTCGTCCTCGACACCAACGTCCTGCTTCACGACCCCTATTCTCTTTTCAAGTTCCACGAAAATACCCTGGTTGTTCCCATCACCGTCATAGAAGAGCTGGACAAGTTCAAAAAAGACCTGAACATGGTGGGGAGGAATGCGCGGGTCGCCCTGAGAATCATCGACTCCTTCCGCAGCGCGGGGTCCCTGGCAGAAGGAGTCCGGATAGAGTCCAACGGGGGATCCATAAAGGTGGTTTTCGACGGGGAAGGCGAGAGCCTGATCCCGAAGGAGCTGCGGGGGAGCAAGGAAGACAACGAGATCCTGGCCGTTGCCCTCGGCGTCCGCGAGAGGGAGAAAAGCGTCCCCGTGATCCTCGTGTCGAAGGACACGAACCTGCGGATCAAAGCCGATGCCCTGGGCATAAAGGCGGAGGACTTCGAGAGTGACCGGGTAGGGAGCGTCGAGGAGCTCTACGATGGCTTCGTCGAGGTCTTTGTTCCGAAGGATAAGATCGATGCCCTCTACCGAAATTCATCCCTCAGTTTTCCCGACCTGGAGCTCTACCCGAACCAGTGCGTCCTGCTGAAGGAGCAGGCTACGGGGGCTTCCGCCCTCGGCATATTCGACAGGAAAGAGGGCGTTGTCAAGCTGGTTCCCCCGCTCAAAGAGGGCGTCTGGGGGATCAAGCCCCGCAACAAGGAGCAGCACTTCGCCCTGGCCCTCTTGCTGGACGACTCGATCAAGCTCGTTACCCTTCCGGGCAAAGCGGGGACGGGGAAGACGCTGATCGCCCTGGCCGCGGGGCTGAGGGCGGTTTCCGACGAACGGGCTTACAGCCGCCTCCTCGTTTCACGGCCCGTCTTTCCCCTGGGCAGGGACATCGGGTTTCTCCCGGGCGACGTGGAGGAGAAGCTCAAGCCCTGGATGCAGCCCATTTTCGACAACATCGAGTACCTTTTCGGCATGGACAGGCCCCGGAAGAGGCAGGGCATCCGGGGGTACCAGGAGCTGATCAATCTCGGGATCCTGGAGATCGAGCCCCTCACCTACATAAGGGGGCGCTCCATCCCCAACCAGTACATCATCATCGACGAGGCGCAGAACCTGACGCCCCACGAAGTCAAGACCATCCTCACGCGGGCCGGCGAAAACACCAAGGTGGTCCTCACCGGAGACCCCTACCAGATAGACAACCCCTTCATCGATTCGGCGAGCAACGGCCTCTCCCACGTTGTCGAAAAATTCAAGGACGAGCCCCTGGCGGGTACTATAATGTTGGTCAAGGGCGAGCGCTCCAAGCTCGCTGAGCTCGCCTCCAACATCCTGTAACGGGAAACCATGCGTGTCCTGGGAATCGAATCTTCATGTGACGAGACCGCCCTGGCGGTTGTGGACTCTTCCGGACGGATCCTGTCGTCGACCGTTTTTTCCCAGGTCGACCTCCACGCCGTCTTCGGGGGCGTCGTCCCCGAGATAGCTTCCCGGGAGCACCTGAAATCCATCAACCCCCTCTACCGCTTCGCCATGGAAAAGGCCGGGGTCACCCTCGAGGATATCGACGTGATCGCCGTGACCGCGGGGCCGGGGCTCATCGGCTCCCTTCTGGTCGGTCTCTGCATGGCCAAGTCGCTCTCCTATTTCTCCGGCACCCCCCTTGTCGGCGTCGACCACGTAAAGGCCCATATCTTCTCCGTCTTCCTTGAGGAGCAGGTCCCCTTCCCCTTCGTGGCCCTGGTGGTCTCGGGAGGCCACACCGTCCTTTTCCGGGTGAACGACGTCGTCGATATCGTCACCCTCGGGCACACCCGCGACGACGCAGCGGGAGAGGCGTTCGACAAGGTGGCGAAGTTTCTGGGCCTGGGATACCCGGGCGGCGAGGCCATCGACAGGCGCGCCGGGGAAGGCGACCCGCGGTTCGTCGATTTCCCCCGGGCGATGCTCAAGGAGAAGAACTTCGACTTCTCCTTCAGCGGCCTGAAGACTTCCGTCGTCACCTACGTAAAGCGGGTGGGGCACGACTTCGCGCGGGACCATGTGGGGCACGTATGCGCCTCCTTCCAGGAGGCGATCGTCGACGTCCTGGTGGAGAAATCGCTGGCCGCGGCGGTATCGAATGGCATCGATGATCTCGCCATCACGGGGGGGGTCGCAGCCAACTCGAGGCTCAGGGCAAAGCTCGCAGAGAGGGCACGGCAGGAGGGTGTCAGGGTGCACGTTCCCGCCGTCACCTACTGCACCGACAACGCGATGATGATCGCCTACCTGGGTGGCAGGATGTTCGAGAGGGGTATCGTGTCGGATCTTACCCTGAACGCCTATGCCAACATACGGTACTGACGTGGAGCATCCGTCGAAAGTTCTCGCATCCCTTAACTTCAGGCCGCGCAAGGAGCGGGGCCAGAGTTTTCTGGCAGACGGGAATGTTGCCAGGAAGATTGTGGAGCAGGTGCGGCCGGACGGTGAGTTCATCGTCGAGGTGGGCCCGGGGCTCGGCGCGCTCACCTTCCTTCTGGAGGGGAGGGCGAGGGCGATCAGGGCGGTGGAAATAGACCAGACCCTTGCCGGGTACCTGAGGGGGGAGATAGGGGAGGCGGGGGTCGAGGTAATCGTGGCCGATTTTCTGAAGCTGAAAGAGGAAGTCTTCGCCTCCTGGCGCAGGGAAGCCTCCGGGGGGGTAAAGGTGGTGGGTAACCTGCCCTACAGCATCTCGGGGCCCCTGGTGTTTCGCTTCGTGGAGCTGCGAGACTACCTGTCGTCGTGCCACGTGATGCTCCAGAAGGAGGTTGCCCGCCGGCTGGCAAGCTCTCCGGGGGGAAAGGAGTACGGTTCGTCGTCGGTCATCCTGCAGGCCGTCGCGGGAGTGAAGGTCCTGTTTTCCGTTTCCCGGAACTGCTTCTATCC
This sequence comes from Deltaproteobacteria bacterium, assembly GCA_011773515.1. Classification (NCBI taxonomy): domain Bacteria; kingdom Pseudomonadati; phylum Myxococcota; class Myxococcia; species Deltaproteobacteria bacterium. The sequence continues at coordinate 19,029 of WVXK01000053.1, read as the reverse complement.
CGTCCCCGAGGTCGACTCATCCTTCCTGGAGATCGACTTTTCAGCAGGCGGGGAGTGGGAAATACGCGATTTCCGGGTTTTTTCCGGCCTGGTGAACGCGGCCTTCTCCGGGAGGAGGAAGGTCATTCGCAATGCCCTTGGGCCGCATCTTGCCTCGCTCGGGGTCAGGGGCAGGGATCGGGTCGAAAGGCTCCTCGAGGAAGCCCGGATATCCCCCGGGGACAGGCCTGAGCGGGTCGCCGTGGAAAACTTCGTTACCCTGGCAAACCTGATAGCGTAGTTCGCGCTGTTGGGAAACGCTCTCGATTGGGGGGTCCAATTACCCCATCGATGATGGGGGCCGGAAATCGGGCATGGCGGGGCTGATTTTTCTGTTTACAAGGAAAAGGATAGATTCTACAATCAACACACGTCACCCGATGTCGGACTTCAGTTACATCGCATGAAAAGAGGACACGAGGCGAAAACCATATCTCCCACGCACCCCCGCTATATTGCCGTCGAGGGGGCTATCGGGGTGGGGAAAACGTCCCTCGCCCGCTTTCTGGCAGACGTTTTCAAGGGGAAACTCATCCTCGAAGAGGTCGAGAAGAACCCGTTTCTCGAAAGATTTTACGAGGATAGGGAGAAATATGCCTTCCAGGCGCAGATTTTTTTTCTCCTCTCCCGGTACCGGCAGATGCGGGAGCTCATGCAGGGGAGCCTCTTCGAGCAGTTTGTGGTGAGCGACTATATCCTGCAGAAGGACAAGATTTTCGCCTACATCAACCTGGAAGACGACGAGCTGCAGCTCTACGAGGCCCTCTACCGGCTTCTCGGGGGAAACATCCCGAAGCCCGACCTGGTGATCTACCTGCAGGCGAAACCCGAGATCCTCATGCAGCGCATCAGGAAACGGAACCAGGAGTACGAGAGAAACATTTCTCTTGACTATTTGAGGACTTTGAGTGAAGCTTATAATGAATTCTTTTTCCATTACGTCGACACGCCGCTCCTGGTGGTAAACACGTCGGAGATCGATTTCGTGGAGTCTCCGCGGGACCTGGAGCATTTGATCAAAGAGATAAAGAGTATCAAAAAGGGGGTTCAACACTACATACCGCTTGGATCCAGATAGTTTGGACCGAGACGGAAGGAAGACATAGAGGAAAGATCCGGAGCGCGGGTTACATCGCGTCTCTTTCCGATAAAAGCCTTCCTTCTGGAAGGTTTTTTTTTGTTGTCACGGTGGCAGATGAAGAAAGTAACGGTAATCGATATCAGGAAGATGAAGGCAGAGGGACGGCGGATTGTCATGATCACCGCCTACGACTACCCCTTCGCCCGGATATTCGATCCCATCGTGGACATAATCCTCGTGGGAGACTCCCTCGGCACCGTCCTCTACGGGCATGAGACGACCCTTCCCGTCACGATGGATGATATGGTCCGGCACACGCGCGCGGCGGCTGCGGGGAGTGAGAGGACGCTCCTGGTATCGGACATGCCCTTCATGAGCTTTCAGATATCCACGGAGGGTGCCGTCGAAAATGCCTGCCGTCTCGTGAAGGAGGCGGGGGCGGAGGCGGTCAAGCTGGAAGGCGGGGTTTCCGTTTTTGAGATAATACGCCGGCTTACCTCCTTCGACGTCCCCGTCATGGGGCACATCGGCCTGACGCCCCAGTCTGTTCACCGGATGGGCGGTTACCGGATTCAGGGCAGGGAGAAGGAGGCCAGGCTCAGGCTCCTGGATGATGCAAGGGCCGTGGAGGAGGCGGGGGCCTTTTCCATCGTCCTGGAAGGGATCCCGGCCGAGCTGGCAGAGGAGATCACCGGCGATCTCTCCATACCGACGATCGGTATCGGCGCGGGCGCCGGCTGCGACGGACAGGTGCTCGTGATGCACGATATACTCGGGCTCTTCCAGGATTTCAGGCCGAAATTCGTAAAGCGCTACGCCGATCTCGTGCCCGTCATCGAGGGCGCGGTCCGGGAGTTTGCCAATGAGGTCCGCAGGGGGGACTTCCCCGGCAGGGAGCACACATTCTACCTCGCGGAGAAGTGATGGAGATCATACGGGACGCGAAGGAGATGCAACGCGCTGCAGACACCCTGCGAGCCGCGGGGAAAAGGATCGGTTTCGTCCCCACCATGGGGTACCTTCACGAGGCGCACGTGAGCCTCGTTCGGAAGATGCGGGACCGCTGCGACGCCGTGGTCGTTTCCATATTCGTCAACCCCACCCAGTTCGGGCCGGGGGAGGATTTCGAACGGTACCCGAGAAACGAGGAGGGGGACAGGGAAAAGCTCGAGGGGGAAGGCGTCGACATCCTCTTCGTTCCCGAAGCGAGCCAGGTCTATCCGCCGGGATATCAGACCTACGTCGACGTGACGGAGGTGTCCAGGGGCCTGTGCGGTGACTTCAGGCCCGGCCACTTCCGCGGGGTGGCGACCGTGGTGGCGAAGCTTTTCAACGTGGTGAAGCCCCACGAGGCGATCCTGGGAGAAAAGGACTACCAGCAGCTGCTCGTGATAAAGAAGATGGTCGAGGATCTCCAGTTCGACGTGGATATCGTTCCCGGCGAGCTGGTGCGGGAGGAGGACGGCATCGCCATGAGTTCCCGCAACGTCTACCTTTCCCCGGAGGAGAGGGAACGGGCCGGGGTCCTCTACCGCTCCCTGAAGCGGGGAAGGGAGATCTACGAGGCCGGGGAGCGGGACGCCTCCCGGATTCAGGAGGCGGTCCGTGACGCGATCGTCAGCGAGGGGGCCGTTGAACTCCAGTACGTCGAGGTCAGGCACGCCGAAACGCTGGAGAAAACAGACGAGATAAGGGGGCCCGCCGTTATCGCCGTTGCGGCGGTGGTCGGCCCGTCAAGGTTAATCGACAATATCATCATCGGGAGGTGAAGAAAGTGAAGAGAATCATGCTCAAGTCTAAGATCCACCGGGCTACGGTGACGGATGCCGACCTGCACTACGAGGGAAGCATAACGGTTGATGCAGATCTCATGGATGCGGCCAGGCTCGTCGAGTTCGAGCAGGTCGACATCTACAACATCAGCAACGGAAACAGGTTTTCCACCTACGTGATAGGCGGTGAGCGGGGCAAAGGCGATATATGCCTGAACGGGGCCGCTGCGAGGCTGGTCTCCCGCGAGGACCTCATCATAATCTGCTCCTATTCCGTGTATGACGAAGAAGAGGTGGCTGAACACAGGCCGGCCCTCATATACGTGGATGAAAAGAACAAGATAAAGGAGCTGAGCGTGGCGCATGGCTAAGGGCTCACTTTTTCTCTCTTCTATCCTTTTAGCCTCCGCGGGAAAGATCTATTCCCCCGGAGGCCTTCTTGTATCCGGGGGGAAGGTCGTCTATGCGGGGGAGAAGCAGACGGCATCCCTTTTCGCCCCCGCGGGGGCAGACAGGGTGGAATTGCCGGGCACGGTCATCTTTCCCGGTTTCGTCAATGCCCACACCCATCTCACGATCCCCGAGCTGAAGTGGCGGGCCGGGGGCGATGGGAAAGACTTCGTGGGGTGGCTGCTGGAGGTGATGCGCTACCGGGGTGAATCGGGGGAGGACGACATCAGGGAGTGCGTCCGGGAATCGCTCCGCCAGTCGATCGAGAGCGGGATCACCCTTGCCGGAGAGGTTACCGGCGGAGGGCTCGCGCCGTACGAGGGCGCAAAGATCCGGCTTCGGGTCTACTTCGAACTGCTCGGCATGACGGAGGAGAGGTGGAGGGAGACGAAGAACCACATCGAGACCTGTTTTGATACCATCGGTGGTGACGGAGAGCTTTTGCGGCCGGGGATATCCCCCCACTCCCTCTACACCTGCAGCCGGGCGGCGCTCTCGTGGGCCGGGGCGTTTGGCAGGGAAAGAAACGCACCTCTCCAGATACACTTCGCCGAGTCCGCTCCCGAGATGGAATTCCTGCAAACCGGCGGCGGGGAAATCAAGGAGCGGATCTATGCCGCCCTTGCCATCAGCGACGGTGGGTTCTCCGGGTATGGGGACGGCTACACGGACACGCTCACGGAATCCATCCCACCCGGGGGAGGCCTGGTCCACGGGACGCTGCTGTCGGGGGACCAGATCCACTCCCTGGGAAACGCCGGGTATCGCTTTGTTCTCTGCCTTCGGTCGAACCGCTACCTGACCGGTGCCGTGCCGCGGGTCGAGGACGTCGTCGATGGCGGGCACCCCTTCGGTATCGGCACCGACAGCAGGGGCAGCTGCGGCAGGATCGACATGTTCGAGGAGATGCGCTGCTTGGCCGACGCCTATCACGGCTCCATGCGGGCGGGGGAGTTCTACGGGCGCCTCTTTGACGGCGCGACGGAGGGCGGGGCGAAGATCGTGGGTTTCAACGACCTCTGCGGCTCCCTGGAGGAGGGCAGGATGGCCGATTTCTGCGCCCTCGAGATCTCACCCGATAAGGACAGGGTCCTGTCCCGCATCATCGAACAGGGTGAGGGGAGGGACCTCGTCGACGTCTTCGTCTCGGGCGAGTCGGTGATCGGCTATTGAATTTTCCCGGCCCCGCCTATACTCTTTGCATATGGAAAAGATACGGACCATAGCGACGAACCGCCGTGCCTCGCGCGACTACGAGATTTCCGAGAGATTCGAGGCCGGGATCGCCCTTGAAGGGAGCGAGGTGAAGTCCATCCGGCAGGGGATGGTGAACATAAAGGATAGCTTTGCCCGGGTACGGGATGGGGAGGTGTTCGTGTTCAACATGCACATCAGCCCGTACAGCCATGCAGACAGGCGCTTTATCGATCCCGAGCGGACCAGGAAGCTGCTCATGAGAAAGCGGGAGATCAGCTACCTGTTCGGGAAGACACGGGAGAAAGGGCTTACCCTCATACCCCTGAAGGTGTATATCAGGGGCAGATACGTGAAGCTGGAGCTCGGTCTTGCCCGGGGAAAGAAGGTGTATGACAAGCGGGACGATGTGAAGACCCGCGAGGCGAGAAGGGAGATCGACCGGGCGATCAAGAAAAAGCTCAAATGAGGGAAGAGCGGGAAGAGCGGCTGTGAGGTGGGCCGTTTCTGCTTTTTGCAAAAGACCGGGGGGCCGTCACGGGGGGATTGTCCCCGGTTCGGCCCCCCGAAGATTCTCTCCCCGTCGCGGGGCCTATTCGCGGAACGCGAAGACCGCGTCTGCGATGAAGCACGGCGGGATGCCGGAGTCGTAGGCGCCAAGGAGAGTTACCCCGTCCCCAATCTGCAGATCTTCGAAGTGTCCTGCCTGGTTTATCGAAAACCCGGACTCGTCCTGAATCGTCGTTACAACCTGAGCGTCTTCGGTTACTGTAACGCAGGCAATGCCGGTGTCGGTTGCAAGGAAGGTCATCTCGCTCGTGATTGTGCTGCCCGATATGACGCCGCTGAGCGTCTCGGGTGATGTGCTGTCCCCGATGAGTATGGCCTCGGCGCTCAGAAGCAAAGAGTTAGTGGGGTCGAAGATCCCGTATACCGTTGCGAAGGTGCCCCCGGTTATGGATAACGAGGCCAGGAACTGGCCCGATTTCGAAAATATCCCCGTCTCGTCCCAGACCTGAACGGTGGCGATCCCGGTGTCGTCCGCCTGGCCCAGCAAAGAGGTTTCGAGGGGAAACTCTCCGGCAGAAAGCGCCGAGCGGATGATCCCGTCAGCCCTGCTGAGGGTGCCCCTGCCCACGACGAAAGCGTCGAGCGCAAGGGGCGGGGAGCTTTCCTGCGCGCCGAGGGTGCCGCCGTCGCCCACGTGGACCTTTCCGAAGAGGGTCACGAAATCCCCCTCGCTGATATCTTCGTACCCGGCAGGCGAGCCCTCGTCATCGAAGAACGTGGAGCTCGCGATTCGTACGTCCACGCATTTGCTCAGGTCATCCACCGGGGACGCTGTGGATGCCGTGCCGAGAGACTCGATCTCGCAGAGGGTAAACCCCTCGTCTTCCCGGTTCGTGACCACGCCGGAGGCCCGGATGATTTTTCCCTCCCCGAATTCGTCCACGATATTCACGAACACCACGGGGCGAAAGAGGTACATGCTGCTTCCCGTCTCGACGACGTGAATGGAATTGTGCGCGTCGAAGTCGACCTCGACGACCAGGGTCTGGCCGGGGTCGACGAAAAAGGTCATCCGCGGGTTCAGGTCTATCTTGCCGTTTGCCAGAAGTTTCTCAACGATAATGCTCTCCCCGTTAACCAGTTCTATTTCGGTTACGTGCAGGCGTATCTTGCTGTACGGGCCAGCAAGGATTCCCGATTCCAGAAAGATGAGGGATGACTCGTTTTCAAGATCCAGAAGGTCCACCCGTATCTCTTTCTCCGTTTTATCGAACAGGGTCACCTTGCTGCTTTCGGAGATAAGCTCTATCTTTTCGATGGTTACCCAGATGTTGTCGAAATCTCCTGTCGGCCTGTCTGTCAGAAGGATTGCAACGCTTCCCGTTTCACCCCCTGGCCCATCCTTTCCCGATTGGCAGGCAAGGAGCCCGGTGACAATGATGGTTGCCACGATAAAGAGAGATGCGTATCGGTTTTTCATCTTCTTCCCCTCCGCGTGTGGGTCACCCCTTAAGTCGGGCCGGCATCCCAGACTCTATTAACATAGGAGTTTTTCCGATCATAATCGATGAAAAGTATATCAACAGTATACATGCAACTTGGATGCCACAGGGAGGATTTTAGGGGAACCATCCCCCGATGTGAAATTTCGATCCGGGAGGGGGCAGCCCTGTGGGCCGTGATTTCTGTAAAAAAGTCAAGAAAAGCACCTATTTTTAACCAAACGGCAGTTTGTCGATGAGCGAAGCTGGGATAGCGGTGCGGTTCGACCCGGCAAAGAAATGCCAGGCGCTGTCAAGCAGCTATCCGGCGCTTCGTAAGAAACGTCACGCGGCAGGTGAAAAATCTGTAAGAAC
>WVXK01000053.1:9277-12113 GCA_011773515.1 Deltaproteobacteria bacterium | reverse complement strand
ACCACTTTTGCTCTGACACCTTCCCCCTTTGCTCTGACACCACCTTAAGCATATGATATTAAACGATTTATTTTGTCTTCCTTGCTTCCGGTTTCGGCGGGTTTCTCCTCGTAAGGGTTCATATCGCGGGAGAGGAGGAAAAAATTTCTTTCCATCGGGGCCCCCACTTATTATGATGGGATACCTTTCCGAATTCGTCTCTGGGGGGTCATTTGTTTGATTTTGTCCTGGCGGTCTCTCCGGTCGTCTTCATCAGTCTCCTCATTCTCCTGTTCAGGGCGGGGGTGATCGTAACGGGGGCGGCGGGCCTCCTCTATACGTCCGCAGTCGTCTATTTTGCCTTCCACACCCCTCTCTCCGTGATAGCCCTTTCCGTTGTCGATGGGGTCGTAACGACCATGCCGGTTATTCTGGTGGTCTGGGCGGGGATCCTGCTTGCCGATGTGCTCATCGGCACGGGCGCCCTGAAAAGGGTGGGCGACTATCTCTGCGGCCGGGTCGAGAACAAGCCCGGCAAGGCGTTGATCCTCTCTTTTGGCCTCGGCAATGTGTTCGAAGGCATGGGCATCGTGGCCGAGCCCCTTACTGCCCCCCTTTTTTACGCCGAAGGGTTCCACCCTGAAGAGTCGGCGGCATTGTCGATCCTGGGGTACTCCGGGCTTTTGACCCTCGAGTTTGCTGGTATCATCATGATGGTTCTCTCCCTGGCTTCGGGGATCAAGGTCGCCTCCCTCCTCATGCCGGTGGCGGTATTTTCCGTCATCGCTATCTTTTTCCTCTCCTTTCTTTTGCCCTTCGTCGTCTCATCTCACCCGTGGACAGGGGCTGACTACGCCCTCCTCGTCCTGTCGGCGCTCGCGCTGGGGGGAGCCGTTCTTTTCTCCGTGAGATTTCTCACCTTTGCCGTCTCCGGCGTGGTGGGTGGCGCGGTAGCGATTGCAGCGGTGTACATCGCCGGGAGAGCGGGGATGTGCGGGGAAAGGGGTGTTGTCAAAGAAAGGGTCAGGCCGCGCTACCAGGATGTCATCCCGTACGGCATCATCGTGCTTCTCTATCTTATAGCCAACCACGTTCCTGTCCTGAAGGAGTTTCTCGAGGGGGTCTTCTCCCTAAACGTCGAAATAATCAGCGCTCACCCGGTCACCTTCAGGCCGCTTCAGGACATATACACCTTCCTGTTTCTCGCAGGGTACGTAGCGGTGAAGGCAAACGGGGGAAATGCTGGGCGTTTCGGGAAAATTTTTCGAGACAACTTCCCGAAAAGCGTGAGAGCGGCGGTTGCCATGGCCCTTTTCGGCGCCATGGGCCAGGTCATTTCCTTTTCCGGCTTTGACCCCTCCTTTTCGAAGCTTTCACCATCGGGGAATCTCGCCACGGTAATCGCCGAGGGGCTCCATGCCGTTACGGGAATATATTATCTTTTCTTCGTTCCCTTCCTCGGATGGGCGGGCACCCTCCTCACCGGTTACGGTGTCGCTTCGATCATGCTCTTTGCTAAATTACAGGTAAACATAGGAAATCTTCTCGGCGTGGATCCCGCCCTTTTGGCCTCCGTTCTCGCCGTGGGTGCGGGCGTTGGAAGTATCTCGAGCCCCTTCAAGGTCGCCATAGCCACGCCCCTTTGCAACGGCATCGGAAAGGAGCCCGACGTTTTGCGAAAGACCATACCGGCGGGAATCGGGGTCAGCCTGCTTCTCGGCTGCATCCTGTTTCTCTGGGCTCTCTTCGTCCTGACTTAAGGGGGGGTATCAGGGGTGGGAGGCCGGTCCGCTCTCGATGCCGAACATCATGGTTATCCCAACGGCCACCTGAAAATCCCCCGATTCTTCCGAGAGCCCCAGCGCTCCCCCCGCATCGACGAGGAACTTTTTCCAGCTGAAGGCGATTCCTCCCCGGATGAAGCGGCGGTCATTCGTTCTCCTGCTGGTCTCCGCCCCTTCTAACCCCAGAGATGCCGATACGGATTCCCTTATCGGGTAGATGAGCCCTGCTCTGTACTCAAATAGATCGTCCTGCGTGTTTCTCGCAGACGGGTCTCCCAGAATTGCAAAGTCGGCGTTGATCAGGAGCGTGGCAGGCCCGATTGTCCGGGAAGCTGCGATTCCCAGGAACAGGTCCGTCTCGTCTGTTCCGAACTCTTCCTCGTTGCTGGCGTTGGGAAGTTTCATCGCCAGGGTGAAGGCAAAGTCGGGGAATATCTTGCGCACCCTGAGAAACTTGAAGACGGCCGTTATCTTGAGGTCTCCCGATCCGTAGTCCTGCGTCTTGTCGTTCTGGTTTATAAGAAGAAGGGGGTATTGGAGGAGCAGTTCCACGTTGTGAGACAGGCCGACGGCCATGTTGAAACTCGGGAGTTCATAGACGCGCCTGTCCTTGTTCTCGGTCTGGAAGAGAAGCAGTTCCCCCTTGTTGTAACTGGCTCCCAGCCTGAGATGGTATTCTCCCGATGGCGTGATTACCGGAGAAATGCTCTTCAGGGGAAATTGCAAATCCGCCTTCGCGGGGGTTCCGCTTGCAAGGAGAGTAAAGACCGTGGCGATGATAGCGGCAAGCCACGTCGGATATTTCATCATCGGTATCCCCTCCTCTCGCATCGATCCTGCTTTTTCGCCCGATGTGCGCCCTCTTTACCCGGAAAAATTATAACTACCTGAATATAGGAAAAATTGTTTGCTCTGTCACCCCTTATTATTCACGGATGGCGGGTTGTGGCCATCTTCCCGGGAGTGAATTGTGGCCCGGAACCTCGCTTGTCTGTTTCGGTTAAATGATTGGAAAACAACAAAAGGAAGGCGCTTTTGGCGTCCTTTTCCCACTGCCGGAAGCGGTTTCAGCT